>JBEKXM010000063.1:0-24262 GCA_049512115.1 Tepidisphaeraceae bacterium
TCCATGTCGGCGGATATGGGCATAAACGGGAAACCAGTAGCCGCGGATGAGTTCGTCCAACGCTCGCCGAGAAGCGGTGGTTGGACTTCCTCTCGCCGCCGCGAGGACAAGCGTCCAGCGCGTCGGATTGAATCCAGGGTACCTATCCATGCCGAGCCCGCCCAGTCCTGTTCACGGTTGAAGCCTTGTTGCAACACAGTTAAGATTACCCAGCCCGGCAAGTTACGACAAATTCCGGATGGCTATATCGCCCAGAGCCGGTAAATTCCAATGAGTACCGACAGGCGCTGGCAACCAAACCAATTCACCCCTAAGACACCTTTTCCGACCCAACGGCTGTAGCGGCAGGTTTTTTTGCGCCGTCACCTTTTCGCGCAATTGCTTCTCTTGTGTTTGTAATCGAAGCGGTTGGGTTGCTGTCATCGGATGGCACCATGGGTTGGACAGGTTTTATTCGGACAAGTGTCCTAGCCGCCTCGAATTATGAATCGCCACCCGCATAGAACGTTTCTGCGCGGGTTGAAAATCGACGGCGATCGAATTGGTCCATAGAGCCCCAAAGGGAGACACCATGAACAGCAGTAAATTCTTGAGAATCAGACCCGCGATTTATTCATTGGCGGGAAGCATTGCCCTTCTCGGCATGACGGGATGTGTCGTAAGCCCGGGGGGGCCGGGATTGGTGTTACGGTTTGGGCCATGTCAGTTCCCAGTATTGTCCTGTCCAATCGGAATTGAGCCGGCGGCTGTACCAGTCGTTGAACCTCCGGTTGCACCGGTAGTTGCACCCGTACAGGAATCTTCCAACGAGGATCTGCAAAAGCTTGTCGCGCCGATCGCGCTCTATCCCGATCCACTCTTGGCGGACGTCTTGCCCGCATCGACATTTCCGGATCAGATTCAAGCCGCGGCTCAATGGCTTCAGGAAAATCCGACGCCGACGGATGATGAAATCGCCGCGCAGCCGTGGGACCCCTCGGTTCTGGCCCTGGTTCATTACCCCAGCGTTTTGACTTACATGAGCGGCGAAATCGAATGGACGCGATCTCTCGGCTCGGCCGTCAGCGGCGAGCAACCGGACGTGATGGCGGCTGTCCAAGACCTGCGGGCACAAGCCTTGGCGAACGGTAACCTCCACGATACCCCCGAGCAGCGCGTTGAGGTCGTAGGGGATCCCATCATCTACATCCTTCCTGTAGAACCGGATCTGATTTACGTACCCAGCTATGACCCCGTGTTGGTTTACAGCGGGCCGTACCCAATGACGTTCGATGTGCAGTTCGTCGCCGGGCCGTGGCTCGTGCACGGCTTCGATTGGGAAAACCACCGCGTGTTCCACGGCGACTGGCACGGCGGCTGGGTTCACGACCGGTATGGCTGGCGCCGCGATCCGCATTGGGGGCCAGCGTTCTACCACCCCTGGGTGCGAGATGGTCGCTGGGGGCGGGCTCCTCATGTCGATCACTACGACTTTCGGCATGAAGTGGCACGCACGTCATGGCATCGCGTCGAACCCATGCACCGCGATGAGGTTCGGAATCTACGTCACGACGGAAAATTGCCGGAGGCAGGGCGTAATGTCCGTCCACACCTTGACCGTCCGGGCATTGACCGTCCGGGCATTGACCGTCCGGGCATCGACCGTCGGGGCATCGACCGTCCGGGCGTTGACCGTCCGGGCGTTGACCGTCCAAAACAACGGGATCGCCTCGATCCACAGAATCGCACGCGGATGCAGCCCAATCTGACGGCCAAGCAGCCGCCCCTGAAGAAACCGCACGAGAATGAGCCGGAGAAAAAGAAGTCGTAGGCTACTCATCGGCAGCTCGACGGATCATATATCCCTCGCTTGCGGCAGCCCTGGATATCCGCCGCGGCCGCCACAAACGAGAGAGACAAGCTGCAATGAATCGTAACTTTTTTCGTTCACTGCTTCTCTTAAACATGTGGCCCGAGACTCTAACGATTGCACCAGGCTATTTCGGCTCTAACCCTTGCGGCCGGGCGAACGGAGCCGACGGAGAAAAATTCATCGGCCGTCCAGGAAAGGATAGAATCATGTCAACTAGAAAGGGATTACTGTGTACAGTGGCCGTCGCCGCCTTGCCATGGGTGAACAGCCATGCCCTCCCCGCCTTTGCCGCCATAGATCCAACAATCGGCTCGGTGCAACTGACCGGCAGCCCGGGCGACTATACCATCACCATCGATGGTTCCGGGTTTGGAACTTCGCCTGTTGCGCCGGGCTACGTTGGAGACACCTCCGACTTCCGTATTGCCGATGCCGCGCAACTAGGTTTTGGCGAATGGGGATATACTGGCGATGCAAAAACACTGACGTACCAGTCCTGGTCGAACAGCCAGGTGGTGCTCGCTGGTTTTGGCGGTTCGCCCGCCGATGCCGTTGCGCTCGCGATCTGGAATCCGAGCACGGAACTGGGCGCTACATGGGGCGGCAACGTCCCGCCTACCATTTCATCTACGCCTCAAATAACCAACGTCGCTTTTGCCGGCTCCGGTGCAAATACCACCATAACGATTACCGGCTCCGGATTCGGCAGTTCGCCGTTCGCAAGCCCCTTCACGGGCAACCTGAACGATTTCCAATTCCTTGATTTTCGAACGCCTAGTGGCGGCGGTTCGTCGCTCTTCGGAGCAGGCGCTGCAAGCTTTGGGATCAATCCCGCCAATAGCGTGACGTTTGATTACCAGTCGTGGTCGAACGATCAGATCGTAATAAGCGGTTTCGGCGGAACCTACGGAGAGGGCGACGCCACGCTTGAAGCGGGCGATCCGGTAACCATTACCCTCTGGAATTCCGCGGATTCGGGTGCCGGCAGCCCGCAGACCGCTTGGGGCGGAACCGTTACTGTGCCCGAGCCCGCGTCGCTGAGATCACTAATTGGCGGCTCGATCCTATTACTCCCTCGTCGCCGCGCACGCGTACGTTGAAAATGAAGATGCGGCCTGACTGCGGCTAAAGCGATCGGCCATTCGGACGCATCTGCGACGAATTATTTATCCCTTTGCAAGTTCCGGATCGCATGGAGCTTGCGCTTCGGATTTTCACCGCCGCCTGCAAACGTTGCAAACGAAAGAATAAGACAATGTGTCATCCTAAAAGATGAATTGAGGCGGATAGGACAAAAAACATAAGCGTCTGCATTCGAGAATAACACACCACCTCGTCCGTGCGTTCAATCCGGAAATCACGAGGCGCGCGAAAGGGCTTCGGCCGCGTGTTGCCGCTGCAGCATGCGCACCGAAGGAATTGGAGGAAACATGTTGTTCGGCAAATCCCGTGTCAACCGTCAAACTCGACCGAATTCAGAATTCCGCATCGCCAAGCGGCGGAGAGTCGTTTCCCGAGCGTGCCGTCAGGCCGTGGAGCCGCTGGAATCCCGCGTGATGCTGAGCGGAAACGAGGCGTTCGAGCCCATAGGCTCTTGGGGCACAGACAACAGCGCCAACATCTCACAATCCTACGTACATCAGTTGACGTTGCCCGAAACGAAGAGTTCGCAGGTCATCAGCAACGCGAGCACCGCCCCGCAAGTTACGAGCGTAACAGCGACGCCTGTACCGGTCAGCGGCCAAAGCTACAACAACTGGGATTTCACAATTGGCGGAACCGGCTTCGGCACCAATCGGGGTAGCGGCTATGTCCATATCTACGACGTTACACAGAATTTCAACGCCGGACGCCCAGGCATTCCGGGAGACCTTGTTACCGTTAATTACACGGGCTGGGGCAATAATCAAATCACAATCGGCGGCTTTAACGGGAGCTACGGCAACTCACTTCTGAATTACATCGCTAAGTCAGGCGACACCGCGCAGGTCACGGTCTACAACGGCAGCGGCGGCGTCTCCGGCACGTACACGTTGACGCTTCCCCAGGGTATCCCGACCACGCCCGGCGCACCGACGGCAAGCAACGTCAGTCCCACCGGGGCCACGATCAGTTGGGCGCCATCTACCGCGCCCAGCGGGTACAACATCAGCTACACGTTGCAGTACAATCCCGGCGGCGGGGAAATCATCACATCTGGCACATCGGTGACCTTGGGCGGCCTGACCCCCGAGACGAATTATTCACTACAGCTCTACGCCAGCGACAGTGCCGGCAGCAGCAGCATGGTCAGTAACTCGTTCACGACCGCAAACCCGACACCGATCACCCCCGGCACGCCGGTCGCTAGCAATGTAACACCCACAAGCGCCACGGTTACTTGGGCCGCGTCCACTGCCGTAGGTGGCGAGACGATCGCGTACACTGTGCAGGTCGGCGGGCAGACGGTGGGGTCCACTTTCGCCACATCCATGTCGCTGACGGGCCTGACTCCCGCTACCCCCTATTCAGTGCGTGTCCAGGCCAGCGACATTGTCGAGGGAACTAACTATCCCAGCTCGTGGTCACCCAGTGGCTCGTTCAACACGCTGAATCCGATTCCGACGACTCCTGGCACGCCAACAGCAAGCAACGTTAGCCCCACCGGGGCCACAATCAGTTGGGCGCCATCTTCCGCGCCCAGCGGGTACAACATCAGCTACACGCTGCAGTACAATCCCGGCGGCGGGGAAACCATCACGTCCGGCACATCGGTGACCCTGGGCGGCCTGGCCCCCAAGACGGCCTATTCACTGCAACTCTACGCCACCGACAGTGCAGGCAGCAGCAACACGGTCACCAACTCGTTCACCACAGCCGATCCGACGCCGACGACCCCCGGCACGCCGACGGTGAGCAACATCACTCCCACCGGCGCCAGCGTTAGCTGGGGCGCATCGACTGCCGTAGGCGGTGAATCCATTGCCTATACCGTGCAGATCGCGGTGTCGTCAATTCTTCCAAGTTGGCAGACCGTGGGGTCCACATTTGCCACCTCTATGCCGATGACGGGCCTGACCCCCAACACCGCATACTTAGTGCGTGTCCAGGCCAGCGACATTGTCGAGGGAACTAACTATCCCAGCTCGTGGTCGCCCAATGGCTCGTTCAACACGCTGAATCCGATTCCGACGACTCCTGGCCCGCCAACAGCAAGCAACGTTAGCCCCACCGGGGCCATCATCAGTTGGACGCCGTCTACCGCCCCCAGCGGCTACAACATCAGTTACACGCTGACGTACAATCCCGGCGGCGGCGAAATCATCACATCCGGCACATCGGTGACGGTGGGCGGCCTGGGCCCCAAGACGACCTATTCACTACAGCTCTACGCCACCGACAGTGCCGGCAGTAGCAGCACGGTCACCAATTCGTTCACGACCGCTGATCCAACGCCAGTCCTTGCCGCACCTTCAATCGGCGACTCCATGCCGACTAGCGCTACGGCCAACTGGTTAACCCCGACTTCCACAATTTGGGGATCGGTCCCGAGCGGCGAAACATTTACCTATAACGTGCGTTGGGGGCAGCAAGGAACCAGCAACCTCTTCTGGCCATCTGTGACAAACATTTCTTCCACATCGTACCCGCTTGAGAATTTAGTGCCTGGTCAACCATACGAGGTTGACGTCCAAGCCATCGGGAATCTCGATGGACAGCCCTTTGCAGGCTCTTGGGTGTCTTATTCATGGCAAACCCCCTCATGGGTCTACGCCAACTTTGGCAAGACGGCAACCGGTAGCTTGCCGACCTCGTCCGACAACGGGAAGACTTGGTCTATGACCGGCTCCTCCGGCAGCGTCCAGGATGGACTATTTTGCTTGGCGTACCAGCCCACTGTGATCGGGTCCGGAGGATACACATTCGGCGCGACGGTTAGCATTCCATCAGGGGGTCAGACGGCTTCCGCGGGTATAGCCATCACCAGCGGCATCACCACCACTGACCCGACCACAGGGTTTAGCACTCCCGCACCGTTTATCAGTTTGTATGTGACGCAGCAGGGAACCGTAGCATATTCGTGCTATACGGGCGTGGGTACCCCGACAACGGCGACGGCAACTCCGGCAGTAACTGAGTCGGTGTCGGGAAGTGGCAAGACGGGCCCTATCCAGTTGGTCATCTCTATAAACAATGATGGCACCGTGAATCTGTATTACCAGCCCGCGAGTGACTTGCTTGCGACCGGAGTACATCAGTTTAGCTTGCCTGGCTTTATTCCAGGTCTTGGGGTTGACGCAGGCATATTTGTTTCTTCCGGCAACGCGACAGTTCCCAGCACCGCGACATTCTCAAGCGTGCGGACGGGTGAACTCACGAGCTTCCTAACCCAAGGGTCGGCCGACCTGGGCGGGCTGCTCAGCGATCTGTCGTCGGCGATCTCGGCCGGCAGCACAGCAATTAACGGGTTCGTGACAAACCCGGTGCAGTATACGGAAGATCAAATTCAATCACTGCTGAGCGATATAGCCCTCTTGCCGGGAAACATTGCAAGTGGCTTTGAGTCGGTGCTCAACCAATACGTGACCGGTCCTACGGCGTCAGGGGTGGGAATACAGATAAGCGATCAATTTGTAATACCTGTGCCTTCCCCATTTGCTGCCACACTCACGCTCACCGCTCAGGGCGAAGTGCAACTGGTCAATGGTGGTCAGGATCTCGAGCTTGACGCGGACTTTTCTGTACGCCTCAACGCCGGGGTTGGCTTCGTGCTCCCAACGGATTCAACGCCCCAGGTCAGCACTATAAGCAATCCGCCTGCATTAGACAGCGGATCGCTCACGGATCTGCCTACGGCAGAGCTTTCAGTGAATCTCTCTGTCGGTGCTGAAGCGAGCGTCGACCTCGGATTTTTTGCCGCTGATTGGCAGTATCAACTTGGACAGTGGCAGGTTTTCGGAACGAGCGGGAACAACGGATTGCAGCCCCAAACCCCACAAGGATTTGGTACGCTGACCGTAAGCTCTCCAATCGACGGCAGTGCGCAACCCGTTGGGTCCAGCCAAGACGTTGGCTTCATGTTGTCTTTATATGGGCAGGCTTCGTTCGACGCCAAGGCCGACATTCCAATTACAAATCCGACGCCGACAGTGAATGTCACTGATGCTGGCGGCCCCTACACGGGCTTACCCTACGCCGCGACAGGCACCGTCATCGGCGTTAACGGCGCCAACCTTGGCCCACCAACGTTCGCGTACTATCTGGCCAGCGATACGACTTTCTCGAACCCGCTTCGTGGGGCACCGGCAGATGCCGGTACGTATGTGGTTATCGGCAGCTTTGGCGGGAACAGCAACTACAACGCCGCCCAGAGCGCCCCTGTCACGTTCACGATTGCAAAGGCTACGCCAACCGTCAGCGTCACGGATGCCGGCGGCTCGTATACCGGCTCGCCCTTCCTTGCGAGCGGCTCGGTGACGGGT
Source organism: Tepidisphaeraceae bacterium (assembly GCA_049512115.1). Taxonomy (GTDB): domain Bacteria; phylum Planctomycetota; class Phycisphaerae; order Tepidisphaerales; family Tepidisphaeraceae; genus PALSA-1353. Next base: position 7,315 of record JBEKXM010000063.1, read on the forward strand.
GTCAACAGCGCGAACATCGGGACGCCCGCGTTCACGTACTATCTGGCGAGCGATACGACTTTCTCCAATCCACTTCTTGGGGCTCCGGCCAACGCCGGCAACTACGATGTGGTGGCAAGCTACGCGGGCAACACAGACTATACTGCGGCTTCCGCCAGTGTGAGTTTCACGATCACCCCGGCTCAGGCGTCGGTCAATTTATCGAGTCTAAATCAAACCTACGATGGAACGGCTAAGTCTGCGATGGTCCAGACGATCCCTGCAAATTTATCGGTTTCGATCACCTATTCGCAAAATGGCAATCCGGTTGCGGCGCCGACTAACGCTGGAAACTACACGGTCGTCGCATTGATCGACGATCCAAACTATCAGGGCGGCGCCACTGGAACGTTGATGATTAGTCCCGCTACGCCCACGATTAACGTTACTGATGCTGGTGGGCCGTATACGGGCTCTCCGTATCATGCGGCTGGCTCGGTCATCGGCATCAATAGCGTAAACCTCGGGCTGCCAACGTTCGCTTATTATCCGGCCAGCGATACGACCTTCTCGAACCTGCTTCCCGGCGCACCGGCGAGTCCCGGTACGTATGTCGTGGTAGGCAGCTTCGCCGGGAACGGCAACTACTCTGCGGCCCAGAGTTCACCGGTGACGTTTACAGTTCAGGTTCCAGCGGGGTTCTTGTCCGGCTCCGGTGCCACCTACACCTTCAGCGGTTCTCCAGGCGCTCAAACGCTGGATGTTTCCTCCGGCACAGTAGCCCTCAATAGCGATTTGTCTTCGCTATTTCCCAACTACACCTTGCAAATCGAAGGCGGGGCTGTTGTTGTTCTAACCAGCGATCAGCACGTCGGGGGGATGCAAATCAATGGCAACGGAAGCCTGGATGTCGCCAATAATACGATGTGGATCAATTACGGTTCCAACACCGACCCCATCTCCACGATCGCCGCGTATATAAAGTCCGGCTACAACGACGGAAGCTGGACCGGCCCCGGCATTGACAGTTCCGCGGCCGCATTAAGCAAGGGCGCATATGGCGTCGGGTTCGCTGATGGTGCGGATGGCGTTGTCCAGGGTCTCAGCAATGGCCAAATTGAATTGAAGTACACGCTGAATGGCGACGCCAATTTGGACGGCGTGGTCAACGCCGCGGACATCAACATTCTGGCGGCGAACTTCAACAAAAACGTCACCGGCTGGGACCGTGGCGACTTCAATTACGACGGGCTGGTCAACGCGGCCGACTTCAGCGAACTGGCGGCAAACTTCAACCAGGGTGTTAACCTCAATGCATCGGGACTAGTAGCTGGCAGCGGAGCGATATACACCATTACCGGAAGTCTCGGGGCGCAGACGCTCGATATCCTTTCCGGCACGGTAACCCTCACCAGCGATTTGTCCGCCTTGCTTCCAAAATATTCCCTCAAAATTGAAACCGGCGCGAACGTGGTTTTAGCGAGCGATCAGCATATCGGAGCTTTGCAACTGGTTGCGAGCGGAAACCTCGACGTGCGCAATTACACCGTGTTCATCAACTACGGATCAAATGCCGACCCCATCGCGGCGATCGCCGGCTACATCAAGAGCGGCTATAACGGCGGAGGGTGGAATGGCCCGGGAATCATCTCCACGGCGGCACGAACGCCCACGAACAGCCTGCTCTATGCCCTCGGCTATGCCGACGGCAAGGACGGCGTTGTCTCCGGCCTCTCCTCAGGCCAAATCGAAATCAAATACACGCGCCTGGGCGACGCAAACCTTGATGGCTTGGTGAACGCCGCCGACTTCACCATCCTGGCGGCCAACTTCAACCAGAGCGTCACCGGCTGGGATCAGGGCGACTTCAACTATGACGGCCTGGTAAACGCCGCCGACTTCACGGACCTTGCGGCGAACTTCAACCAGGGTGCCAGCGGAGCATCGGTGGCATGGTCGGCCGCAGTCCAGGCTGTGCCTGTAGCTTCAATAGCCTCGACCGTGACATCTTCCACCACCGAGTCGATGGCCAATACGTCCATCGCCCCGGCCGCTGTTTCGGCGCCTTTGACGGTCGCAACCATCACCAGTAAGTCAACCACCGCAGCACCAACAGCACCGAAGTCCAAGCCGGTCAGCGTTTCCAAGGCAGTGATCGACAAGGGAAAACCAAAGACTCCGGCTGTGACGACTTACGCGGCCAACATTGTGACGGTTCCGTCCGCCGGCTCGGTTGCGGTTTCCCAGAATGTCAATAATAAGGACGCCAAGTTTCTCGCGGATCGATGACGGAAGGTGAGTTGGCAAACGGTGCCGACTTCAGGCGACAAACGCTTCCATCCTACGCCAACGAGTAGCGGCTGCCTCGTTCATCCTTCAGAGGCGTTCGCTTCAGCCTTCTCTCCTTGACCAACTTCGAGATGAGATTCGCCGCCGTACCAGCACGACCTTCACTCGCCCAATGCTTTTCAATGTCTCGGCCGATCGGGTTCGATTTGCTCTTCACAAAATTGAGGATTAACTGCTCGCCACTCACCGCGAACTGGCGACGAGCTATTTTGCGGCGCTTTTTTCCAATCGTGGCGGTCCTCTTCGCCTTCGTGGCTGCTGCCTTGGTATTGATGCCGACGTGGCCCAGATCCGCAAGCTGCTTGAGGATGACCTTGGCCGCTTCTTCCAAGTCGACAGTTCGCGCCTTCCGCTCCTGCTCGATTTGTTTCAGCGTCCGAAGCAAGCTCCTAACAGCCTGCTGTTTCATCCGTTCTGTTTTCTTCAGCAGCCTCTGAATGTGGGTAGCAATGGTGGGCATTGAGCCGTCCTTTTCTGTGGGGAAAGCTTACGGCCAAGCTCTGTGCTCTTCAACGGCTCGTCGTCGAACAGCAGCGCCTTCGGTTGATGCTGGACTGCCCGTCGGTCGAAGACGAGAATCCCGTGCGATGAGGGCTTGCATGATCCATGTCGGTGTTGAGTGTCGCGCGATGACGGGCTTGATTCCAAGGCACAAGTAAAGAGGCGAGGGACGGACTATGCCCCAATCAATTGCTCAAGGACTGACACGAGAACATGTCCCGAGGGCATTGGCCGAACTCGATGGAGCTGTCGATCACTTGTTCGGCGACTCGATTTTGCAGATGTGGGCTGCGTTCTGTGATGAGTTGGCACACGGCCGAAATGGAATGCGCCAGCCTCTGTACTGTGCCACCCCCAGCGAGGCGGCAGAAACTCATGTGTTGTTCACAGCGGCGCTGGAATCGCACGCGACCGGTCAAACCTCGCGACCTCTGTGGGAGTGAGCGATGGACGTCGAACCAATTGCTGCCGAAATCATCGTCGCGGGTCACATTTGCCTGGATATCATCCCGGCGCTGCAAGGATCGACGTGGCCAGAGCCCGGGCAACTGGTCCGAATCGGCCCCGCCGCCGTCTCGACGGGTGGAGCGGTGGCTAACACGGGGCTTGCGTTGCACCGACTCGGCGTGCCGGTGCGGATGATGGGGAAGCTCGGAGACGATGCGTTTGGTCATATCGTCATCGACCTGCTACGGGGATACGCACCGTCCCTGGCAGCGGAATTGATAGTGACCCCAGAAGAATCGACCAGCTACTCGATTGTGCTCAGCCCGTCCGCTGTTGACCGTAGCTTCATGCACTGCCCGGGGGCCAACGACACGTTTGCGGCCGATGACGTGTGCTGCGACCGACTGGCCGGCGCTCGACTATTCCACTTCGGCTACCCGCCGATCATGCGTAAGATGTGCGCCGACGAAGGTTTTCAATTGCGACGCCTGTTTCAGCGCGTGCGAGGCATGGGACTCGCGACATCGCTGGATATGGCACAACCCGACGCGGCATCCGAGGCCAGAAGCGTCGACTGGGAAGCGTTGCTCCGGCGCGTGTTGCCCTTGGTCGACGTCTTTTCTCCGAGCGTCGAAGAACTGCTGTTCATGCTGGATCGCTTGACCTACGCGCGGCTAAAGGCCGGAGAACCGCAGGCTCGAGTCGTTGATGGCCCGCTCTTGCGGCGGCTCGGAAAACGGCTCGTGCAGATGGGGACCGCGGTGGCGGTTATCAAACTGGGCGACCGCGGACTATATGTGCGCACTGCGGCCGAAACCGATCGCGTCGATGACTTTTGCCGGCGGCTAAGCCTGGATTCGTCGGTGTGGCAAGCGTGCGAGATTTACTCCCCTTGTTTCCGCGCAAAGGAGGTCGTGGGGACTACCGGCGCAGGTGACTGCACGATCGCGGGATTCCTGACGTCGTTGCTCAGAGGTGAAAGTCCAATTCAAGCCGCAACGGCGGCGGCAGCTGTCGGCGCGTGCAGCGTCGAGGCGGCCGACGCAACCGGCGGAGTGAAAGCATGGGCCGTTGTCTGGAGACGTTTGCGAGCGGGGTGGCAGCGGCTGCCCGCGGATATCAGCTGGGGTCAGGACGTTACACCAGTGCAGGACAAAAGCGGCACACTCCACCTTCAACCGAGGAAATGCTCATGACTGCTGACCAAATTGCCAACGCCCGTCTGAAGTTCGCTGGAATCGCTTTGACGGATGCCGAGCGGGAGACAATCGAAATCGTGGACTTCGGACTGGGAGAGTTCGAGCGCCAAGGCCTGGCGTTAGTTGTCTATGTGAACACCGACCGATACTGCGGAAAGGAACTCGTGCTCTTTCCCGGCCAAACGTGCCCCGAGCATCGACACCCGCCCTTTGACCTTGGCAACGGGAGAAAGGATTCTGGAAAAATGGAGACGTTTCGATGCCGACGCGGAACGGTTTGGCTGTACGTGGAAGGTCAATCGACTTCGCAACCGAACGCCAAGGTTCCGCCCGGAAGTGGGTCATACTACACGGCATTTCATGAGATAAAATTGCGGCCTGGCATCCAATACACGATCCCGCCGAACACTCTCCACTGGTTTCAAGCCGACGCCGAAGGGGCGGTAATTACCGAATTCTCCAGCACCAGCCGCGACGACTTCGACGTCTTTACCGACCCGCGAATTCGGCGTTTGCCGGATGAACGAAAATCCGGCTGAGCAAGAAGGCCCGACTATTCTCGCCGCAAGTTTTTGCCCATAGCGACTTCCTGAAGCCTTTCGGCACAACATCGATCCCCAGCGTTACCTGACGCAACTGCTGACGAACTTGCCGATGACGCCGATCAGCGGTGTCGAACGCTGGTTGCCGGATGACTGGAAGCGGAAAAATCCATTTCCAGTAGGATAGTGCGGAGTGCGCAGCGCTCACGAAGTTTCGGTATTGGTTCAGTTTGAAGTCACTTCCCTTTTTGGCGGAATCGTTCCGCACTCTGGACACCGATCTGGCGTGGCGCGCAGATCGTAGCCGCATCCGCGGCACTGACCGCTTTGAAAGGAACGGCGACCACGGACGACGGGTAAAGCCCATTTGATCGGGATGATCAACGTCCCCAATAGTACCGCCCAGTCCGGAACAACCAGTTTTTCGTAATTGTCTTCAACAACGTCATTGGAGGGGAGGCGGTCCCAATTGCCATGGGTGTTCTGGATGAAGGAAGTTTTCAAGGATCCGAATCCCCATCGACCCCAGCCCTGGCTGGCAAGCAGACGGTCGTTGCTTTGAACCATAAGGCTGGCCTCGCCGGAGGCGAGTTTTTGCGTTTGTTGGTGAAAGGTGTATTCCTCGGACGAGGGATTCTGACCCAAGTGCCGGGTCGTATCGGAAGAAAGGATGATTCGGCCGCCAACCGACTCGATGGTTTTGCTTCGGTCTATAAACTCAAGAGCGTGGCGAATGCTGAGGCGGTCCCTGCAGCGATAACTTCGGAGCCAGAGTGCCACGGTCGCCAAGCTCGCCAGAAAGGACAGAGCGGCCAATCCGGTAAGGAACATTTGTGCGATGCGTTTCAATTCGGATTTATTTTAACAAGAACGGCTTCATGGATTTCCGGAAAGTGCAGCCGGCGGGGCGAATTTGCGGGATGAAGCGCTCCATTTCAGCCCCCACAGGTTTCGGATGGGAACGGTTTCGGTATGTCCGTCCATGAATACGAGATTGATGGAATGCCCGTGGCGCGCAATACAGAACCGGCCCATTTGTCCCCAATTGGGGCCTCGCGAACCGATGGTCGTGTTGTAACGCGCGCCCTCATCAAGGTTGGTGGGCGGATAATCCAGGACGGCAACACCATTAATCATGCAGTTGAGGGGCCACGCCTCGTGCCAATTGCAGTCGCCAAAAACGGGGATCTGGTCGGCATCGCGCAGGCGGTGATGGCGAATATTCATGAAAAACGACTGGGCATCCGCTCCAGTATAGTATTGGATTCCGCTGTAATAGACAGGCACGGGCAGGACACCGACGGTTTGGGACGCATTGAGATCGTATAGCCATCCATTCATTCCATAACTGCCGGCGATGTAGTTAATGTCAGTATAGGTGCCTGGGCCCCATGGGACGGTCGCACTGCCCCAGGCACCGCCTTCGGCGTTGCTGTTTCCGATCGGCTCCCCCGGACAAACGTTCGAGGCGGGGGCGTCTGGGCAAAACCAAGCTGCGGGCAAATTGGGCAAATTTGCCATTTGCTGCACGTAAGTTGGACTTCTCGGCAAACCGCTGGCGGGATCATAGGGGTTTTTGAAACCGTTGATGTAGGGGCCAAGGACGATCATCCAATAAGGGTCGGGATGGCCCGGGCCCCCCATGGACATGCCGTGGTTATCGCGAAGGTAGGCCTGATATGCCGCGCCGAGTTGCCGCAAGTTTGAGATGCACAGGGTCGCGTTTGCGTGGCGGCGCGCCTGGCCCACGGCCGGCATGAGGGCGGAAACCAGCACCACAATGATGCCGAGGACTACGAGCAACTCCACCATGGTGAAGCCGAGACGGGCACCGATTCTGCCTCTCCTCTTGCGCCAGAATCTCACGGCGCCGCTCCGGGGTCGCATACTTCCTCCTAAGAACCAATCCACCTCGATTCCCGGACGATGCAACAGGGTAGGGACGTGTCGAACTATATTATCGCCTAACGTCTAAAAACGGCACGGAAATAGTAATTTGGACATGAATTTCGGGAAATTACTTTCCGAAAAACGGAGTTTCCACCACCCGCGGCCGCGGCTGCCGCTCGGCGCTCGCGACTTCCGGCAATCTCCACGTTGTTTGCGACAATTTCTGTCCAATTCGGCTGGTACAGACCGTATCTGTATAGCCAATTGGAGCGATCGGGTAAGTGGTGTTTTTGCTTAGGGTTTCGTTCCGATGCAGGCTGGATTGAAGATGGGATGGGTAGCAGGGTCCGCGCGGTAACTCACTAACGGGCTCGGCTGCTCACTTTAACCGGAGCGGATTTTCGACCACTTCTATTAATCGGAGGCTCAAGATGAGAACGGCGAAGAGGAAATGCATTTTCGGCGTGGGAATTCTGTCCGTGGCAGGTCTTGTCGGATACTCTCGAGCAAACGTAATTAGTTGGGAAGAGGACCGTTATGGCACCGTTACCCCAACCCAATTTGCCGGCGTTGTCAGCGTCGACAACTGGACCGACTCCTGGCCGTCCAATCCAACAACCAACCTCCCCGACAATACTGGTGCCGCAACGACACTGGACATTGCTCCGTTTACCCCTGTTGGTAATTGGTCCATTCAGGGTAGTCATCCTGGCCTTGACGCGGACGGCACTGCCAACAAGGAAATGCTGAACGGCTATCTGAATGGGGGGCCGGCCACATGGAATCCGAATCCCCCAAACGATGGTGTGGTCCTGACTAACATTCCGTATTCCAGCTACAATCTTTACGTCTATATTTCATCGGATCAGCCTGGGCGAACAGGGTTCGTCACTGATGGAACCGTCACCCAAGGAGGCAGCGCCAATGGGGATGCAACGGTAAGCACTTTCTTGCCCAATGGAGCCACCACTTACGACTTCAGCACCATAGGCCCGGGTGAAATCAGCGGCGCAGATGCGCTGTTTGCGCAGACGACCGACGCATATCCGGGGTCATATCCGGCCGCTGACTATGCAGTATTTTCCGGGCTTACCGGCTCCAGCCAAACGGTAACTCTCCAGATGCTGGTGAATGACGGCTGGGCCGGCGTCGCGGGCTTCCAGGTGGTGCAGGTGCCGGAGCCGGTATCGCTCGGCTCGTTGCTGGCGATTGGTTCGGTGCTTGCTATGCGGCGGCGCGCCCGGTGCTGATCTGGCTTGACTTCCAAGCTGAATCGATATTCCTGATCTGATGATCCTCCGAATGCTTAGTTGCGTTCGGAGGATTCATTTTTTGCATTCGGACGATCGTCCAAAAGTAACGATCCTCCGAACGCAAATTTGCGTTCAGAGGATCGCCTTGGCATTCGGAGGATCGTCGCAAAGCGACAACGGTCAGGCATGGCTTCGACGCCTGGCCAAAATGCCGACCAATCCAAGAGTCAGTAGCCCGACGGATGCCGGCTCGGGCACGCTGACCAACGCCGGCATGGACAATCCGTTTGCCGCGGCAAAGGCGTCCAGCGCCGCGACGTCGCCGGCTGTTCCCGCGTAGCTGGCGCTCTGGTTGAAGTTCGCCGCCAAGTCGGTGAAGTCGGCGGCGTTGACCAGGCCGTCGTAGTTGAAGTCGCCCTGGTCCCAGCCGGTCACCGGCTGGTTGAAGTTCGCCGCCAGGATGGTGAAGTCGGCGGCGTTGACCAAGCCGTCCAGATTGGAGTCGCCTAGAAGCGTGTACTTCACTTCGATTTGGCCGGAGGGCAGGCCGGAGACGGCGCCGTCTTTGCCGTCGGCAAAGCCGACACCGTACTGCAGGCCGTTGGTCTTGTTTTGTGCCACCGAGGAGATGATACCCGTTCCGTTCCAGTGGCCGTTGTTGTAGCCGCTGATAATTTGCGATCTGATCGAGGCGATCGGATCGGCGCCAGAGCCGTAGTTTACGAGCAATTCATTGTTGGCAACGTCGACGGTTCCGCTATTCGAAAGGTTGTCCACTTCCACCACCACGCCGCCGTTGGGGCTGGTGATGCTGGCACTGCCCGTCGAAGCCACCGAAAGCGTATTGGCATGGGTGGAGTCGGCGAACGCGACGGATGCGCCGCTCAGCACGGTGATGATCGATTGATAAGTCACCGTCCCGGCGCCTGTTTGAGTCAACGTCTTTCCAGAGTTGATCGTGATCGGATTGGCAACGACCAGAGTTGCGCCGGAGGCAACGTTAAAGACCGTGTTGCTGGCGATGGTTGTCGGCAGGTTGATCTCCTGCAAACCTTGCTGCACGATCACTTGGGCGTTGCCCGTGGTGGCCTGCAAGGTCAACGAGCCGGTTCCCGTCAGCTCATAGGTAAAGGCATTATTAAAGTTGATGGTCCCGACAGTATCGGCGGCATCAGTGAAAACGGTGTGATTCGACGTGATAGCGCCGAAGAAATCCGCTTCGACGCCGACGCCATTCGGAACAGTAGTGTTGGTCCAGTTGCCTGCGACGTTCCAATCTCCTGAGGAATTAGGTGACCATTGGCTGGGGGGAGTCACCCCGTTGACGGTCAATCGGACATCGTCGAAGTTGCCCTGCTCGTGAGCGCCGGCGGCCGTCTCTTCAAGCAGAATGGTCAGATCGCCGCTTACCGTCGCGCCGGTGGTGTAGTTAATCGCATAATCGGTGAACGAGCCGTTGGCGGGAGTGATGGTTCCCGATGAAACCAAGACCGTCCCGGATGCGGCAATATTGTTTGTCGTTCCGGTCAGTGTGTTGGTGCCGTTCAACATTTCGATGAGATCGGTGGGCTGATTGTTTCCCGCGCCTAAGCCGCCATAGGAGGTTCCACCCGGTGCGGCGACGGCAACGGTGAGGGCATACGTAGTATTCGCGGCCAAGGCGCCAACGTCCTGGTAAAGATAGTTCCCTGCACCGTTGACCCAGCCGCTTTGAGGGGTGCCATCCGCGGAATTGGTGAGAGTTGCGTTGGTATTGGCCTGGACGCCGACATCGTGATCCGCAACGGTATTTGCGAAGAAGTACCCCCAATGCCAAAAGTTGGCGTTGCTGGGGTTATTGATCACGGCATTGGTGTCGTCGATGTACCCGCCGGTGACCGGTGATTCAAACGATGGATTTTTCACGCTGATTTGGCCAAAGGCCCGCGTGCCGAACCCAGCGACACCCGCACACGCTAAGGCAATAATCGGCTTAATGCGTCGTCCCGCTCCCATAAGGCACCTCCTAAAGTAAGCCGCCAGTTTCCGGCGGCCGAATTTGAAATTTTCTCGTCGCGCGGAGCACGAGCGTCCGCGTTACTGCGACATCCGCAACACTGCATCCACCCATAAAACCCAATCGTCGTTGATTCCGTCTCCGCCATCGGTGGTCGCTAACGTGAGGAATCGATCGTTGGCGTTGAAGGGAACATCGACGTTGAATATTCCGTCCTGATTGGTGAAACGTCGTTTTTCAAATCGGCTTGTGCCGTCAACAATGACAAAGGCGTCCGCACGCGGATTGACGCCGGTTTCGTCGGAACTTCCGTTGACATAGCTGTTGCCGATGGAGCAACTGAACGCGGTAATTTTGCGATTGGGATAGAGCCGGCGAACCGCCGCCAGGTCCAGCGTCAAGCCGTTGTTGCTGTGGATGCAAAGAATCGCGTGTTCCGGGGTGGAGTAATCGACGTTTTGCAGCACGCTGGAAATTCCCCTCGGGGTATTCCAGGGAATGACGCCTCCGGTCCAGATGCGATTGAAGCTCAGATTGGAAGTGGCGGGGAACAAAAAGCCGTCACCGCTGGAGTCGACCTGCATCGAGCCATTTGATCCATCCGGGACGAAACATCCGTCGATGACGGGAAGTGTCGGAACCGGATGGAATCGATGGTCGCCAGAGCGAGCTTCGACCACCCCGAGAACGCCGGCCTCGCCCGTGATTGCGTCGATAGCATTGCCGCGCCGATGCGTGGAACCGTCGCCGCCAGATACGAGATCGGTGACATCCAGCGCATTGATCGGACTGTTGAGATGGGACAAAAATCTCTGTGCAACGGCGCCGGCAGGATCGATTTTGACGGCCGCCACGGTAACAACGGCGGCCTGACCTGACGAGAGAAGCACTCCGGCCGCCGCATTTTTCGTCGGCGCCGCCAGAGTGACGGCCACCTTCCCCTCAAACACGTCCACGTGTGTCATCCCCGCCGGACCGACGGCCACGCCGAATTCGGTCCCCAAATCAGTGACAATCGCCGTGGGTGTTCTGACCACAAACCCACCGCCGGGAATCCTTACCTCAATATTCCCGCGCGATAGGAACAGCTCGGTGCTGGAAACAAACTTAAATTCCGCGGGGGCTTCGATCACCGCGCGTCCGCCGCCGGTGAGCGATAATTCGATGCAAGCGTGTTCCAAATCGAACACTTGCCCCGGCACCAGGAGTTGTTTCAACCGGAATTCAGAGGTTGGAGTGGTTGGCCCGAGGTTGACGACGGCGGTGATCGTCGCGACGTTCACGCCGCCAACCCCACGACCAAGGTTCTGCTGCGGATTGGAATTCTGGTTGGCCGAACGGGAACCACGTAACATCCAAGCGGTGGCGATCAGGAGTCCCAAGAGCAGTATTGCGGCAAATGCGATTCCAATTCGCCAGGCGGAAGAACCCGCCCAAGCGAGATGTGCCGAGGGGTCAATGGCCGGAAGATCGGCGAGCGCGGTTTTGGAAGTGGATGAGCGAATCGCCTGCTGAGAATCGCGAGCGCGCGATCCCAAGCCGGGCGTGCCGCTGGAATCATCCCCCGGCGCGGCGGCGCCCAGCGCGGACCCATAGTGGTGCAGCCCCGCATGCAATTGCATGAGGCGGAAATAAAGCTTGCGGACCTTGGCACTGGCGCGAAGCAATCGTTCCAGTTCCGCGATTTGCTCGGGGCTGATGCGCTCGTCGCACAAAGCCAGAATCAGCGGCATTGCGGCCGCGATATCTGCAGGAGGATTTTTAGGATCGTCCTTGCTCAAAAATCACCTATGACCAGGGCGCGGTTGATGCATTCATGCAGCGCCTGCCGAATCCGACTGAGGCTCTTGTAAACGGAATCCACGGACCGGTTGACGGCTTGGGAAACCGAGTTGACCGAGCCGCCCTCGTTGTATCTGAGCCGAAGCAACTCCCGCTGGTCGCGGGAAAGCTTCTCGACGCATCCCTGCAAGGCGCGGAGCCGTGCGGGCAGTTCGGCCTGCATCTCAAAAACCTCGTCGGCGACGGCATCAATGAATTCGTCGCTGAAGACGATCTGTTCGCGCCTCTGTCGCTTGCGGAAGTCCTTGACCTCGAGTCGGGCTACCTGGCACGCCCAGGCGAAAAAGTTCGTGCCGGGCCGAAACTGACTGAATTTCTTCCACAAAATCAGGCTGCACTGCTGAACGATCTCTTCGGCATCAGACCATCGGGGAACCATGGACAGGACGTACGCGCGCAAGCTGGACTGGTGTGCGGTGAATAACTGGATGAAGTCATCGGCGTTGCCGTGTTCGGCCATCGTGAACTCCCTGTTACCGGCCCCTGCGGGCGCATCCCTGCTGTCGTGTGCTTACGGCCCGCTCAAGCGGAATTGGACAGATTTTGCCCGGAAATTACCCCGCGAACGAGGATTTGGAGTGCCCATGGACTTGCTTTTCAAAATGGCGCCGTCGACGCCTATTCAGAGGAATCTTTGTCCAATTTCCACGGTTTGGGCCGTTGGCATGCAGCGGACCACGAAGTCTGGTTATTAGCCGGGATCAAAGGATCGATACGGCCGTCACAGTTGACCGTGCATTGCTCTGCTTTGGAGTGCCGACGATGTGTCACAACACATTCCCTCCGCGGCGGGAACGCAGCGAAACATCCCGGGTACGCCGCGGGTTCACTTTGGTGGAACTTCTTGTCGTTATTGGGATTATAGCGGTTTTGATCGGCGTTCTTCTTCCCGCGCTTCAGAAGGCTAGAAAATCGGCGAATACTGCGCAATGTCTGTCCAATCTCCGCCAATTGGATATGGCCAACCAGATGTATCTTCAAGAGAACAACTATACCGAAACCACCATCGGCAACGGGAGCGTTCCGGGCCTCTATTGGATGGTGCCAATCGCAAAATATCTGCAAGGATTCAGGGATCCTTATGATCCGGCGACAGGACTGTATGCCGGTCCGGGCTATGGAGTGAATCCTATCAACCTCACCTATGCGGGTCAGGTTGCTTGGCTTCGCAATCTGCCCTTGGTCTGGTTCTGTCCGGAAGCACCGATATCCAATGTTACCACGGCAAATTCTGGTTCGGGTACGGGCGTCTCCACAGGAGGATTTTGGGGAAACGTCAACGCGCCTTGGGGTCCTGGCACATATAGCGACATCAACTATGTTGCCAGCAGTTATGGAATGAACGGATGGCTCTACAACTGGAGGGCCTCGCCTGGAACCTTCCCAAGCGCGATGGCATTCGCGGGCCTCAACTATTACGGTCCCGGCCCTGGCGCCAATGGCTCCGGCAATCCGACCGCCCAGACTTGTGCCATCATGTTTCACAACGTCAGGCACATCGTCAACTCGTCAAGGGTGCCGGTCTTTGCCGACGCGGTGTGGCATGAAGCATGGCCGTGCAATTTCGGCAATATCTCGAACTGGGATGTCAATGCGCCAAACCCTTACACCGACAGCCCGCCTTCGGACTTAACGGGCTCCAATGCCTGGTTCAGCACCAGAAACGTTGGATCGATCAACGGCAACTATGCGATGATGAGCCGATTCTGTTTTGCTCGTCACGGCCAAGCGATCAATGTGTGCTTTTTCGATGGACACTCGGAAACGGTGCAACTGGCTGACCTTTGGAGTCTGCAGTGGAGTCCGATGTCCGCCGTTGGCAGTGCCCCGCGAACGCCGCTTCCCAAGCAATAGCGGCTGGTGGACAGGAGCGACGTCATCATGGCCGCAACGGCGTCTTTTCGTATCTGGGCGACCGCTCGCCGATGCGTATTGCCATTGAGCGCCGCTGTATGCTTGTGCGGAGGTTGGCTTTGTACGGCCTTGGGCGCCGATCAACCCTCACCCGAACCCGATCCTCCCCATTTCTACCAATGGGCTCTTACCCCTCCCATGGGCTGGAATAGCTGGGACTGCTTCGGCGCCGCGGTCACGGAAACTCAAACCAGGGCCAACGCGGATTACATGGCCGAACATCTCAGACAGTACGGCTGGCAATACATCGTCGTCGATATTCAGTGGTACGAGCCGCTCGCCGAGGGTTGGGACTACCGGCCGAATGCGAAGCTCAAGATGGACGAATACGGCCGCCTCCTGCCAGCCGGGAATCGGTTCGCATCCGCTGCCAACGGCAATGGGTTCAAAGCGATTGCGGACTATGTCCATTCCAAGGGTCTCAAATTTGGAATTCACATGCTTCGCGGGATTCCGCGCCAGGCCGTCGTGCAGAACACGCCGATCTACGGCACCCATCTGCGGGCAACCGACATCGTGGACAAGAACAGCACCTGCCCATGGAACGGCGATATGTGGGGCGTCGATACCTCCAAACCAGGAGCGCAGGAATATTACGACGCCCTCTTTCAGCAGTACGCGGCCTGGGGAATCGACTTCATCAAGGTGGACGATCTGAGCCGGCCCTATCATGCGGGGGAAATCAATGCCATTCGCAACGCGATCGATCGCTGCGGGCGCCCGATCATATTCAGCACCTCCCCTGGTGCGACGCCGCTCAGGTACGGCAGCGACATCGCCGCCCACGCCAACATGTGGCGCATTTCCGACGATTTCTGGGATCGCTGGCAGCCGCTCAAAGAACAGTTTCAGCGCTGCGCCGATTGGGCGCCATTTTGCGGGACGGGGCATTATCCGGATGCCGATATGCTGCCCCTCGGCGCAATCCGAGCCTCCGAGCATGGCCATACAGGCTTCACGCGGGAAGAGCAGTATACCGTGATGACGCTGTGGGCGATTTGCCGGTCGCCCCTCATGTTCGGCGGAAATCTTCCTCAGACCGATGAATTTACGCTTTCGCTGCTGACTAATGACGAAGTTCTGGCGGTCGATCAGCGCAACACTCCCGGCAGGCAGTTATTTCGGCACAACGATTTGATCGCGTGGGTCGCGGACGTGCCGGGCTCCGGAGACAAATATCTGGCCGTTTTCAACGGCCAGGACCAGACCGACGAACGGTCCACCGCCATTGTTGCGGTTGAACTGGGCGATATCGGCATTAACGGCAAGGCTCGTGTCCGCGACCTATGGAGGCATTCCGACGTTGGCGTCTTTAATCGCGGATTTGCGCCAAGCATTCCATTCCACGGAGCGGGACTTTACCGCGTTGCCGCGGAATAACGGTGCGAGAATGTTTCGTGGCTCTTGCTCGAGGCGACCCTGGAGAAGGAATCGGCTCATGTGTGAGAAACCGCCCTTTGCATTGGTAATCGGGGCACTTGCGGCGGTATTTGTGACCGCCGCGACGGCACGCGGACAGGTAGCGCAAACGCCGCCCATGGGGTGGGACAGCTACGACTCCTATGGGGCGTTCGTCAACCAATCAGAAGTCGTCTCCGAAGCCAATTACATGGCCGCGAACCTCAAACAATACGGCTTCAAGTACGTCATTGTCGATTACGACTGGGCGTGGACACAAGCACAGCAGGGAGCGTTTGGCTCGGGTACAACCGGATCGGGATACCTCCAGCAGACATTCACAACAAAAAATGGCGTGACCACCGCCACCCCTCCACTGGAAATGAATTCCAATGGCCAGTTGCTGCCCGACCCAACCCGGTTCCCCGGCGGCACCGTCAACGGCATACAGTATACCGACGGCTTGGCCTACCTCGCGGCCTATTGCCATAACCTGGGTCTGGGCTTCGGCATTCACGTCATGCGCGGGATTCCCCAGCAGGCAGTTTTTGCCAAAGATCCCGTCGCGGGAGTCAGCGGCGTTACCGCCGACCAAATCGCCGCCGGCAATGGCACCGGTGCCCCCTGGCTCAACCAAATGCAGGGTCTGGACACGGGCGGCAACGGACTGCTGACCGCCGGTGCTCAGGACTATTACAACTCCATCTTCAACCTGTATGCAAGCTGGGGCGTGGATTACGTGAAGGTGGACGATATGCTCAGCACCACCTATCACTCCGCCGACGTCACCGGCGTCGCCGCCGCCATCGCCCAGAGCGGGCATCCGATGGTCTTGAGCTTGTCACCCGGCCCGGCGCCACTGAGCCAGTCCTCGCAACTCGTCGCTGATGCAAACATGTGGCGTATGCTGAACGACATGTGGGACAATTGGAGCAATGTAAGTTCGGCGTTTTCTGCGGCCGCAAGCTGGGAACAATACGCCGGTCCCGGCCATTGGCCCGATGCGGACATGCTTCCGCTGGGAAGTTTCCTCAATCCACCGGTTGGAACCGCGCGTACCAGCCAATTGACCCACGATCAGGAGCGGACGGTTATGTCGCTCTGGTCGATGGTCCGTTCGCCCCTGATCATGGGCGGCGATCTTCCAAGCCTGGCCGGCAATTCATGGACCACCTCGCTGCTCACCAATGCCAATATCATCTCCATCGATCAGAGCAGCATTAACAATCACCAGGTCTCAAATGCCAACAATCAGATCATCTGGGCCGCCAACAACGCCAATTCCACTGCCACGTACGTCGGCTTGTTTAACACGGGCGCGGCGTCTACGCCGATCACGGTCACCTATAGCTCGCTGGGTCTGACGGCCAATGGAACGTACGACGTGTGGGACGAATGGAAGAACATTGATCTAGGGAATTGGAGCGCGGGGTTCACGGCGACGATCGCATCGGATGGCGCGGGAGTGTACAAGATTCTCCCCGCTGAAGCGTCTCCGCCGCCACCCCAATGGTACAACGACGCTTCCGGCAATTGGAACACCGCGGGGAACTGGGCATCGAGCACAATCCCCAATAGCGCCGGCGCCGAGGCGGACTTTTTCGTCGCCACTACCTCATCACGCACCGTTTTTACCGA
>JBEKXM010000064.1:0-12447 GCA_049512115.1 Tepidisphaeraceae bacterium
CGTTCGACCCCCACCCCAACCCTCCCCCTGAGTACAAGGGGAGGGGGAAAATTCTTTACAGCAAGCAACACGCGCCCATCGGCCGCGCAGGTCATTCGATGTCGCTTGCGGTCCGCCGTCCCACGCTGTAGCGTGGGCGCCAACGCGAAATAATGCGGCGGAGTCAGCCATTCTTATCGGACCTTTGCCCTTGAAATGTTGAACTTTTCCCACCTCCAATGAGCCTCCTACACCAATGAGCCAACTGCTTTTCCATACCTCCTGGTGGATTCTGGCCGCGGCGGTGGGGGGGATTGCCGCTTTCTTCATCGGCAACCGCAGACTGGACAAGAAGCTCCAGAGAATCGGCCTCGCCGTGGTCGTGGTGTCGGCGGTTCTCGGTTTGCTCCGATTTTTCTTCCCCACTCCACGCGAGAGAATGGAGATGCGCACCCGCGCCCTCGTCACGGCCGTGAATCGCAAGGACTGGAACGCCTTGGCATCTCTCCTCGATGCCAACACCGCCGTTTGCAACCGCTCGCGACTGCTCGTCGCCGGACGCGACAACATCGTTCAAATGACCCGCGGCAATTGCCAGCACTTTAAGGTCGAATCGGTCTCGGTCCTCGGCATGCAGAGCCAACAGGCCGATACCGTTGTCACCGTTTCCCTCGAGGTCTACAGCGAGCAGGACCCCACCCTGCACCGGCCCGAGACCAGCAGTTGGCAACTGGATTACCAGCGATCCCGCGACGATTGGATCCTGGAGAAGATCACCCTACTGCGCATCGGCGCCGAGGGCGGCGATACGCAGAACTTCAATCCGTCGGCATATTAGACCATGTTGAACGCCCACGGCGCCGCCGTGGGTATCTCTTCGCCAAAGTGCACATCCATCCGCAACCCGCTCTAGCCCGCCTCTTCACTTCACTTGCCAATCCCCCGCGTTCCACTTTCGCAGCAGGGCATGATCGGTCAAATCAAATTGCAGCGGGGTAATGGTTATGTACCCGTCGCGGACGGCCGCCACGTCCGTGTCATCGTCCGTTGCCCCCAGCACGAACACGCTGCTGTTCCAGAAATAGTCGCGCCCGCGCGGGTCCTTTCGCCGTTCGTAGGTGTCCGTCCACGGTCGCGTGCATTGCCGCACGATTTTAACGCCCGCCGGCGATTCATGCGGCGCCAGGCAGGGGATATTGACGTTGGCAACGTATCCGGGCTGAAGCCCCGCTTCCATAATCCGCTCGATCGTTTGCCTCGCCAGCTTTGCCCCTCGTTCATAATCCGGCCCAATCTCGGCGCGCAGGTGCAGTGAGACGGCCACGCTGGGAAGCCCCAAAAACGCCGCTTCGATCGCCGCCGCCACCGTACCGCTGTAAATCACGTTGATCCCCACGTTCGCGCCGGCGTTCATCCCGCTGACCACCAGATCGGGCGAGCGCGGCAGCAGTTGGGCAACCGCCAGCTTCACGCAATCCGCCGGACTGCCCTCCACCGCGATTCCCGTGAACGCCTCCGGAACCTTCACCCGGTTGGTCAGCAGCGGCGCCGACAGGGTGATGCCGTGGCCCGTTGCGCTCTGCACCGACGCCGGCGCCACCACGTGAACCTCGCCGAGGTTGCTGAGCTGGTGATAGAGCGCCACCAATCCCGGCGCCGTGATGCCATCGTCATTGGTCAGGAGGATCAACATAGGCCCCAGAGTATAATGTCTCGGATGATTCGACTCACGCGAGCGCAGGTCCGGCAAATCGATTCGCTGGCCATCGAGCGATACCACGTCCCCGGCGTCGTGCTGATGGAGAATGCGGCGATCGCCGCCGCCAACGCGGCCGGCGCGATGATTCCGCCCGGCGCAGCGGTTTTGATCCTGTGCGGCGGCGGAAACAACGGCGGCGACGGCCTCGCGGTCGCGCGCCATCTTCACAATCGCCGATACAACGTGCGAATATTGCTCACTGCCGATCCGGCGAAATATGCCGCCGAGGCCAGGGTGAACTGGGATATTTGCCGGGCCATGAACCTCCCCTTCGCCAATGCGGCGGCCCAGGCAATCGTCCAAAGCCGGCCGGCCCTGATCGTCGATGCAATTTTCGGCACCGGCTTGACCCAGCCCCCGCGCGCTCCATTTTCCGACCTCGTCGCCGCCGTCGAAACAGCAGCCGCGCCCGTTCTGGCCATCGACATTCCCAGCGGCCTGGATTGCGACACCGGCAGACCCCTGGGCCCGGCATGCATCAGGGCCAAACGCACCGTGACCTTCGTCGCCGAGAAGATCGGATTCGCCGCCCCCGAAGCCAGGGAATATCTGGGAGAGGTGATCGTGGCGGACATTGGATGTCCCCGAGAATTGGTGGAGGAGGAAATCCGAAACCCAAAATCCGAATGACGAGTCAAATCCGAATGACCAATGACAAATGACCAATTCGTCATTCGGATTTCGGGCTTGATTCGTCATTCGGATTTCGGATTTCGCACTTTCCGCGCCGCGGTGATTTCCCCCGGCGCTGTTTTTGATTTAGAATTCCAGCCATGCTCGAACTCGGCGTCAATATCGATCACGTGGCCACGTTGCGGCAGGCAAGACGGACCTACGAGCCGGATCCGCTCTGGGCCGCGGTCGAGGCCGAGCTGGGCGGCGCGGATGCCATCACCGTCCATCTGCGCGAGGATCGCCGGCACATTCACGACCACGACGTTCGCCGCCTTCGCGAAAGCGTCCAGTGCAAATTCAATCTGGAAATGAGCATTGTCCCGGAGATCGCCGAGTTGGCGCTGAAGACTCGCCCGGACCAGGCGACGCTCGTCCCGGAAAAACGCCAGGAAATCACCACCGAAGGCGGAATCGATCTGTCGCAGCAGTCGCAGCGAATTGCCCAGATCGTGCGGAGACTCAAGGAAAGCGGAATTTTCGTCTCCGCGTTTATCGATCCGGATGAGAAGCAGGTCGCGCTGGCGGCCGAGCAGGGTTTCGACGCCGTGGAATTGCACACCGGCGACTATGCCAACGCCGACGGCCGCGCCGTTGCCGAGCAGCTTGAGCGGCTGAATCAGGCGGGGCGGCTGGCGCGGCAGCGGGAGCTTCGCCTTCACGCCGGCCACGGATTGAATTACCGCAACGTCGCTCCCGTCGCCGCCATTGAAGATATGCGCGAATTGAATATCGGCCATGCGATCATCAGCCGCGCCATCTTCGTGGGAATCCGCCAGGCGACCGCGGAGATGAAGCGCGCGATGGACATCGCCGGCCGATGAGTCGATTCTGATTGAAAGACATTTTCCGGAGTAGCCATGTTCACAGGCGCAATGACCGCGATGATCACCCCTTTTCGCGAGGGGCGCATCGACGAGCAGAGATTGAAAGAGCAGGTTGAATTTCAAATCCGCCAGGGCATCGACGCCCTGGTCCCGGTGGGAACCACCGGCGAATCGCCCACCCTCGATTTCAAGGAGCACGCGCGCGTGATCGAGTTGACGGTGCAGTACGTGGCCGGCCGCCTGCCGGTCATCGCCGGCACCGGCGCCAACGCCACCACCGAGGCCCTCGAGCTTCATCACATCGCCAAGCGGGCCGGCGCGCCCGCCTGTTTGTCCGTCAATCCCTATTACAACAAGCCCACTCAGGAAGGCTTGTACCGCCATTTCATGACCCTGGCCGACCGCGTCGATCTGCCCATCATCTTGTACAACATCCCCAGCCGGACCGGTGTCACCATGTCGCCCCAAACCGTCGCCAGGTTGGCCAAGCACCGCAATATCGTGGGCATCAAGGAGGCCACCGGCGATCTCAACCTCGCCGCCGAAATCCGCTCCCTGTGCGACATCGTGATCCTCAGCGGCGACGATTCGTTGACCGTGCCGATCATGTCGATCGGCGGGCGCGGCGTGATCAGCGTGCTCTCCAACCTCATTCCCGCCCAGATCAAAACGCTGGTGAAATTCTGCCAGGCCAATCAGTACGAGCAGGCCGCGGCGTTGCACCGCAGGCTGTTCCCGCTCATGCGCGCCATGTTCCTGGACGGCAATCCGGTCGGAATCAAGCACGCGATGAAGGCCGCCGGGATGGATTCCGGCGAGCTTCGCCTTCCCCTTTGGGAGGCCAGCGAAAATACTAGGAAGGAGATCGAGCGCTGCATGAAGGAATTCGGATCGCTCCCCGCCTGATCGCTAGTTTTCCCCTCGCCTGGTACTCCGGGCCAGGGCTAGCAGCCCGTGGCAAAAGTCCCGCGCCGCGGTGCGCCGCGGCATTGGGCCGGGATCGAGGCGTCGAGACGAAGCAGTATTGACTGAAATACGAGCAAGTCTCGACAACGAAGAGCCCGGCCCAAGGACGCAAGCAACGCCCGCGCGACTTTTGCCACGGGCTGCTAAGGAGCCGGCCGATGGAATACCGCCTGATCGAGAAGCAGATCGTGTACAAAGGGAAGAAAGTGCACCTTGAAGTGGATCGGCTGGAAGATGAGGCGACGGGTCGGGAATTCACGCGGGAGATCGTGGTTCATCCCGGGGCGGTGGTGGTGTTGCCGGTGATGAATGACGGTCGGGTTTTGATGATCCGCAACCACCGCTATTCGGTGCGTCAGGTATTGATCGAATTGCCTGCTGGGACGCTGGAAAAAGGGGAAGACCCGATGAACTGCGCAGGCCGGGAACTGTTGGAGGAGACGGGATACCTGGCGGGCCGGCTGAAGCGGATCGGGGCTTTTTTTTCGTCTCCGGGGATTCTGACCGAGAAGTTGTATGCCTTCGCGGCCTACGATCTGGAAAAGAAGGTGGCGGCGTTGGAGGAGGGTGAGGAGATCGAGATCATGCCGGTGCTGTTCGACGATGCGCTGAAGATGATCGACAGCGCCGAGATCATGGACGGCAAGACCATCGCGACGCTGCTGATGTATGAAAGGTTCCACCGCGGAGCGGACGTGAAGGGACCCACGCATGGCCTGGGATGAGCGACCTCATTACCGCGATCGTAGCGGGGCTTCGACGAATCCACTTCTGTGGCTCGTGAACGGCTCGGTGCGAATCGTCAGCGCTTTGGGCGTTGAAGTGCGCGCGCATTCGTCGCTGATCGTTTTTATCCTGGCGATATTGCTGCTGGACTGGAACTATCGGTTCCCGGTGCGCGTTTTCAGCACGGCGCTGTGGACGCTGCTGGTGATGGTGCATGAGTATGCGCATTGCCTGACGGCGCGGCGGCTGGGCGGAGACGGGGATGAGGCGTTGCTTTGGCCGGCGGGGGGCTTGACGCCGGCCCAGCCCCCGCAGCGAGCGGGGGCGACGTTCCTGACCGCGGCGGCCGGACCAATGCTGAACCTTCTGTTGTGCGTGGCTTCGGCCATCGCGGTTTACCAACTGACGCCGACGGGGGGAATTCATCGGGCATCGTCCGGCGCGGGGCACGTGATGGTTTCGCTCAATCCGTTCCATGGCCCATCGCCGGATTTTTCCTGGTCTGATCCGGCGTTTTACTGCGGATGGATGTTTCTGATCAATTACCGGCTGTTGCTTTTGAATCTGTTGCCGATTTTCCCGCTGGACGGCGGGCGGATGTTGCAGGCGATGCTGTCGCCGATAACGGGAAATTTCCAGTCGATGCTGATCGAGGCGAACGTCGGCATGGTGGGGGCCGTGGTGGTGGGACTGGTGGCACTGGCGCTTCAAGGATGGTTCCTGGTGGCATGCATGACGTTCTGCTGCTATGAGTCCTATCGGCGGCGGCTGGCGCTTCACGATGCCGGTGAAGAAGATTGGCGGGATTCGGTTGATTTTAGCGGCAGCTTGTTCACAGAGGACAAGCCGCGGCGTCGCCGGCTGAGCCGGCGCGTGATCCGCCGGGCGCGCAAGATCGCCATGGCGGAGAAAGCGGCGCGGGACCGGATCGATGCCATCCTGGCGAAGGTCTCGGCGCGGGGGATGGCGTCGCTGACCTGGCTGGAGCGCCGAACCCTTCGCAAAGCCACCGAGCAACACCGCCGAAGCGAAACCGAAATCTCGCGGATTCAATGAACATCCGTGTGCTTGCTATTGCGCCTTGGATACGGATTACCGCGAAGGCGCGAAGGACGCGAAGTTACGCGAAGAAATGCTATGGGATTGAAATAGAACTATTCTTCGCGCCCCTTCGCGTCCTTCGCGTCTTCGCGGTTTATCTTCTTGGGCCGGCCCAGACATGAACGTGATCTATCTGGACAACAATGCCACGACGCGCCCGGATGCCGGGGTCGTGGAGGCGATGCGTCCGTATTTCAACGAGTATTACGGCAACGCGTCGAGCGTGCATCGGTTCGGACAACTGGCGCGAAAGGCGATCGACGACGCGCGGGCATCGGTCGCGGAATTGATCGGCGCCCGGGATTCGGAATTGATCTTCACCGGATCGGGCACCGAATCGGTCAACACCGCCATCCGCGGGCTGCTGGCGTCGCGGGCACCGCGGCGGCAAATCGTCACCAGCTCGGTCGAGCACTCCGCCACCCATGAGCTTTGCCGGCAACTGGCCGGCGAGGGATTCGAGATTTGCACGATCGACGTGGACGACAAGGGGCGGCTGAACCTGGACGCGCTGGCGGCGGCGATCGGCGACCAGACCACGCTGGTCACCCTCCTATGGGCGAACAACGAAACGGGAGTAATGTTTCCCATCCCCACTATCGGCGAAATGTGCAAGAGGGCCGGCGTGCCGCTTCACGTGGACGGGACGCAGGCCGTGGGCAAGATCGAAGTGGACGTGGCGAAGTCGCACGTCGATGCGATGAGCTTCGCCGCCCACAAGTTCCATGGGCCCAAGGGGGTCGCGGCGCTGTTCGCGCGGCGGGGATTGCGGATTCGCCCGCTGCTGATCGGCGGCCCCCAAGAGCGCGGCCGGCGCGGGGGAACGGAAAACGTGCCGGGGATCGTCGGCATGGGAAAAGCCGCGGAATTGGCCAAACGCCATTTGCCCGATATGCAGCGCGTTGCGAATCTTCGGGATCGGCTGGAGCGGGGGATTCTCAAGAGCATTGCGGATACCTCGGTAAATGGAGACGCCGAACATCGGTTGCCGAACACGTCGAACATATCGTTTGCGCAACTGGAGGCGGAGGCGATCCTGCTGCTTCTGAGTGAGCGGGACGTCTGCGCCAGCGCCGGCGCCGCGTGCAGCAGCGGCAGCCTGGAGCCGTCGCACGTTTTGAAAGCGATGAAGATCGACCCGCGCTTGGCTCACGGCGCGATCCGGTTCAGCCTGTCGCGAATGACGACAGAAGAAGAGATTTCGCGCTCGCTGGAGATTCTCCCGGCCGTGATCGCTCGGCTGCGCAAGGTCATGCCGGTGGGGTAGACGTCGGAAACAAAATGCAGAACCGCGGATTGCGCGGATAGCGTGGATAAATTCTCTGTTTATCCGCGAAATCCGCGCAATCCGCGCTTTTATTTCGTTGGACTGAAGGGGAAAACACCGAAAGCGATTGCTCGGGGGGAAGAAAGGGCGCGGATCGCGGACGCTTTACATTTGGCGGGGCGTGCCGGACACTTGGGCGGAAGATGGCGGATTTGACGGAGCTGGCTGGGTCGGGGCGGATCATGCTGCTGGTGGGGGCGGTGCTGCTTTATGTGGCGTCGCGCGCGGGAGTCGAGGCGCTGGCGGGGAAAGAGGCGTGGCCGGGACGGCGGGCGGTCGGGCATTGGATCCCGATTGCGGCGGCGGCGATGGTTGCGGTGGCAATCCATCGGGGGGACATGGCCATTTCGATCATTTTCGCGACCAGCGTCGGATGTCTGTCGCTGGTGGTGGGCTCGATCTGCATCGTAAGCCCGAATTCGGATGCGCCGACGGCGCAGTGGCGGGTGTGGCCGTTCGCCCTTCCGGCGGCTCTGCTCACGTTGCTGGCCGGATTCGCGGGGGAATTGAACTGGAGACATGCCCTGGTGCTGTTGATTGAAGGCGGGGCGTTGGGGCTCGCCTGGAAGGAACTCAGCGCGGGGAGATCGGCGGTGGTGGCGGAACTGAAGGGGAATGCGGAGCATCGGCGCGAATTCGACAGGCTTGGCTGGGCCAATGTGGGGCTTTGCGTGTTGCTGTCGATCGTTGGGGGAATCGCGGGCGTGGTGGGGGCCCAGCGTATCGGCCAGGATTTTCCGGCCATCCCGGACGTGGCCATGATCGTGGCGGTGCTGGGGCCGATCCTGGTTTTGCCGATGTTGACCGGCGGGGCGGCGCTGGCGCAGAGCGATCGGGGGTCGGCGGCAATCACGGCGGCAGTCGCCGTCGTGCTTTTGAATCTCTGCGTGTTGTTGCCGGCGGTGGTGCTGATTTGGTATCCCGGGCAGATGATCACCCCGAAAGATTTGATCGGCTCGATTCATCGGGTAATGGGGGGGCTTGGGAAAGCGGGTCCCTTGCCGTTTGCGTGGGTGACGTGGCGGGTGGACAACGTGGTGCTGGTGCTGTTGTCGTTCGTGCTGATTCCGGCGTCGCTGGGGCGATGGAGGCTGGGACGGGCGGAGGGAATTACGCTGATCGCGGTGTATGCGGTATACGTGCTGATGGAGGCGGCGGGGAGCCTGCGGTATTGAAAGTGGGGGCGGCGCTGGGTCGATTCGGGATTTTCCAGGACCATCAAAGCCCACGGATGGCCATCCGTGGGCTTTGGATGGCGCCAGGGATGACGTAGGATGCGGGATATGAATGTGGACTTATCCAATATCAAGATCGAAAAGCGGGCGCCGGAGGGGGAAATGATGGACGTGATGGGGGGATCGGCGCGGTGGGAAGTGAAGGTGCACGACCATGGATTGGTGGCGTTATGCGACGTGATGCCGCGCATGGTTCCGGCGGGGAAGACGGCGGATTTCGCGATCGTGCAGGCGGCGCGGGTTTCGTACGGGCAGGGGACCAAACAGGTGAACGAAGATCGGGGATTGATCCGGTATCTGGCGCGGCATCGGCATACCACGCCGTTCGAGATGGTGGAGTTCAAGTTCCATCACGTGATGCCGATCTTCGTGGCGCGGCAATGGATCAGGCATCGGACGGCAAACGTGAACGAATATTCGGCGAGGTATTCCGTGGTGAAGGACCGTTTTTACAAGCCGACGCCGCAGAACGTGCGGAAGCAAAGCGAGGCCAACCGGCAGGGCGGCGAGGAGCCGCTCGACGAGATGACGGCGAAGGAATTTTGTGAATATCTGGAACGGGCCGAGTCGATTTATTCCCAATACGAGAAGCTGTTGGAGAAGGGCGTTTCGCGGGAGTTGGCGCGGATTGCGCTGCCGTTGAACGTTTACACGGAGTGGTACTGGAAATGCGATTTGCACAACGTGATGCATTTTCTGTCGTTGCGGTTGGACGCGCACGCGCAGCAGGAGATTCGCGATTATGCGACGGCGATGTTCGCGTTGATCCAGCCGATCGTGCCGATGGCGGCCGAGGCGTTTTTGGATTATCAGCTTGGTTCGGTGCATTTGTCGCGCCTGGAGGTGGAGGCGATCAAGTCGGGCGGGCCGCTGAAATCGGACAACAAGCGTGAGAACGCGGAGTGGGAGCAGAAGAAGAAGGAGTTGGAAATCTGATGCCAATGGACGTTGATGACAAAGACGGCTGGCGGATTTTCCGCATCATGGCGGAGTTCGTCGAGGGATTCGAAACGATGGCCAAGGTGGGGAAGGCGGTGTCCATTTTCGGCAGCGCGCGCACCAAGCCGGGGCACGTGTATTACAAGGCGGCGGAAGAGACGGGCCGGCTGCTGGCGAAGGCGAAATTCGCGGTGATCACGGGTGGAGGGCCGGGGATCATGGAGGCGGCGAACAAGGGGGCGCAGGAAGCGGGGGGGTTGAGCGTGGGGCTGAACATTTCGCTGCCGCACGAGCAGGAGAGCAATCCCTATCTCAGCGTGGACTTGAATTTCCATTATTTCTATGCACGAAAAGTGATGTTCGTAAAATACGCGTCGGCGTTCATCTGTTTCCCCGGTGGGTTTGGGACGCTGGATGAATGTTTCGAGACGCTGACGCTGATCCAGACGCTGAAGATCGAGCCGTTTCCGGTCATTTTGGTGGGGACGGATTACTGGACGGGGCTGGTGGAGTGGATGCGGAGCCGGTTATCGCCGTACTTCATCGATCCGGAGGACACGAACATTTTCCGGATCGTGGATCGGCCGGCGGACGCGGTGGCGATCGTGAAGGAAGGGCAGAGGCACCGATGGTGGCGGCCGAATGACCGGAAGCTGAAGCAGGCGACGGAAAACGGCAGGAGGAGAATTGGGCGGTTATCCCGGGGTGGGGCGATGGAGACGGGGGAGGGGACGCGATACGGAGTGCGGCCGACGCCCGCGAAGAGCAGGCACGCCAGTCCGGGGCGCAAGCCGACGCAATGACGCAATAGGGATATCCGGCGGATGACGCAAATCACGATCGATCAGGCGATGAAACTGGCCGTCCAGCACCATCAGGCCGGAAGATTCGCCCAGGCCGAAAGCCTTTGCCGGCAAGTGCTGAGCCAGCAGCCGAATCATGCCGAGGCGCTGCATCTGCTCGGCACGCTCGGACTCCAGGCCGGTCATTTGGACGAGGGAATCGAGCTGATCCGCAGAGCCATCGCAATCAACCCCGCGATGCCCAACTGTTACAACAACTTGGGCAACGGCCTTGGAAGCAAAGGACTGCTTGACGAAGCCGTCGCCGCCTATCGCCAAGCCCTGCGGCTCAGGCCCGATTTCCCCGAAGCTCACAACAACCTGGGAAATGTCCTGTTCGATAAGAACCAGTTCGATGAGGCGATCGCCTGTTACCGCCAGGCGATCCGCCTCAAAGGCGATTTTGCCGAGGCACACAACAACCTCGGCGTTGCCCTGAGCAACGAGGGCCTGTTCGACGAAGCCATAGCCGAATACCGCGCGGCCCTGCGCCTCAAGGGCGACTACGCCGACGCGCACAACAATCTCGGCAACGCTCTGCGCAAGAAGGAACTGCTCGACGACGCCATCGCCGCGTATCGCCAGGCCCTGCGGCTGCGGCCAAATTATGCCGAAGCCTACAGCAATCTGGGCAACGCACTTTATGGCAAGGGGCAGTACGACGACGCCATCGCCAGTTATCGCCAGTCGCTCAAACTAAAACCGGACAACCCCGACGCCTACAACAACCTCGGCAACGTCCTGCGCCGCAAGGGACTGTTCGACGACGCCATCGCCGCGTTCCGGCAAGCACTGCGGCTCAAGCCGGACAGTGCCGAAGCGTACAGCAATTTGGGTAACGCTCTCCGCGACATGAATCAGATTGCCGAAGCCATCGCAGCCCATCGGCAATCCATCCGGCTCAATCCCAAATATGCCGAGGCCTACAGCAATTTAGGCCATGCCCTGCGTGACGTCGGTTTGCCCGAAGAGGCAATCGCCGCCTATCGCAAGGCCATACAACTTAAGAGCGACTTCGCTGAACCGCACTTCGGCATGGGCGTTGTGCAGGTGGACATGGGTCTTCACGATGAGGGAATCGGCTCCTACCGCCAAGCCCTCCAAATCAATCCCGACCATGTGGAGGCTCACAGCAATATACTCCTGGCGATGTTGTATCGCTCGGAAGAAGACCCCGAGGCGACTTTGGCGGAACATCGCGTCTGGGCCGAGAAATTTGCCCGGCCGCTGGCCGGCAAAATCAAGGATCATGGCAACGACCGTTCGCCGCAGCGGCGGCTGCGCATCGGTTACGTTTCGGCTGACTTGCGCCGCCATCCCGTCGGCTATTTGCTCATGCCGTTGTTTGAAGGTCACGACCGGGCGAATTTTGAAATCCACTGCTATTTCAATTACAGGCGCGCCGACGATTTGACCGACCGTTTCAAACAATTCTGTAATGTCTGGCGCGACATCGCCGATCTCTCCGACGAGGAAGTTGCAACCCGGATCCGTTCGGATGGGATCGACATTCTGGTGGATTTGTCGGCGCATACCCGCGGCAATCGCCTGCTGGTGTTTGCGCGCAAACCCGCTCCGATTCAAGTCACGTATCTCGCCTATCCAGGCACGACTGGGCTGGACACAATCGACTATCGCATCACCGATCCCCACTTCGATGGTGGAGGCGAAGCCTTCCACCCGCCGGGCGGGCCGGAGGGGCATTACACCGAGCAATCCTTCCGGCTGCCGCGAACGTATTGGTGCTATCAGCCGCCGACCGCCGACCTCGACCAAACCCCGCTTCCCGCGGCCGGCGCAGGTTTCGTCACGTTCGGATGCCTGAATAACTTCTGCAAAGTGACGCCGGCGGTGCTGAAGACCTGGAGCGAGATCCTTTCGGCGGTCCCCAACGCGCGGCTCATCCTGCACGCGCTTGACGGCAGCCATCGTGACCGCGCGCGCAAAATATTTGCCGATGGCGGCATCGAGTCCGGCCGTCTCATTTTTACGGGATGGGTGCCGTTTCCGGACCATCTGGCCCGATATCGGCAGATCGATATCGCCCTGGATCCGTTCCCCTACGTCGGCGGCA
>JBEKXM010000065.1:0-12358 GCA_049512115.1 Tepidisphaeraceae bacterium
TATCCATACCTTTATTTTCAAACCAACCCCCCGCCGGCAACCGGCACCCCGCCACCCGCGCCGCCCCCCGGCGCTGTCTCCGTAATTGGTCCGATGGTGGCGCTGAATAATCCAGTCCTCAATCCCAAGACCGGCAACTATGATAGTCCATTAGTTCCCGGAACCATCTACATCCCCGCACACGGATACGCCCTGCTGGAAAACTACAACGGAAGCGGATCGGGCACCACAACGGCCAACGATGCCGCGTGCCGGCCAGTTAACGCTTTGAACCCCCAACCCCCAACTGTACCCACGACCCCTGGAAGTTTCTACGCAAATGGCACTCCCCCTACGGCGATGCAAACGGGCATTTGGTACGGGCCAAGCGTCCCGGCCGGGCAGACGCCCACGCCGGCCACACCCCCGAACACCTGCGACGTTTATGTCCCGAATCTTCAATTGGTCATTGCGGGAACTAAGGGAACAACGATTACGGGAACTTCTACCGGCGGCGAATTGGTATTGCTCAGGCCCCGGCGAATCGACGGAACTTATAGCCAATCCGCCGGCCCCGATAGCGTTTACAACGAAGGGACAACCGACGCAACGGGAAACGTGACCACCGTTAACCTGTGGGATCTGGTTCCCGTCGATTCTTATGATTTTACCGGACTGGCGCAACCGGCCGCCCTCCCATATCCGGTATGGAGCTATGTGCGGGTGAAGGGCACCCTGCCCTCGAACTATTTCAAGCAATTCTTCCCCGGGTTCTACGACGCGGCCAAACCGATGCGACAGAGCTACGGAACCGGTGCCGGTGCGGTATATATCACCGCGGCGACCATGGCCGGCGAAACTCCGGCGTGGGCCGCGGGTGACACACCTTCCTTCGGAGTCGACGCCTCCACGGCATCTTATAACAATCCATACCCGCCAGTACAGATTTACAATTTGGCCGCGGGAAATACCGCCGGTGATCCGATGCACTTCCCCAACTCGGTGGTTTCACCACTGAACCCATACCCGAATGGCATTACCCCGGCCGCGACGAATCTCTTCCCGCTTGGCGGGTTCGCGCGTAATGGCGACATGCTGGATATTCCCTTCATCGGAGCTTATCGAATCCGCGTCAGCACCAGTACAAGTGCTACAGTCTCCCCGCAGGTCAATACTTCGAACTTTCTTGAACTGAATTCGCTCCCCATGGATTGTTCCCTTGCCGCAATTGAAACGGGCAATGCCGCCTTAGATGCCGCCGAGAACATCGGTCGATTCGTGCCCATGGCCTCGAACCCGACGTATGTTGGCGCGATTCAGACAAAGACGGCTCCCGCGGGCTTGAGCTTCCCCTTGCCCGACTACTATTCATGGACTAGAAATCTGTTCAATTATTTGACCGTTCAATCCAGCACTGACACATATCTGCCGAATTTTGATCCCAATGTTACATCGATCAACTATTTGACGCCCCCCGCTAACTCATTCGCCTATCCACCGCAGAACACCGCCACGCCGGTTCCCCCCACGCCCACATTGACCGCAGACGCGACCGCGCCCGATCAGACCCATCAGGACAACGTCGCCATCGAAGGGCTGATCAATATCAACACGGCTTCCTGGAAAGTCCTGAGCATGTTGCCATTCGTTGCCGGCAACCCGTCCGCCAATCGAGCCATCGCCCAGAACATTGTAAACTATCGTCTCGCTAATGGACCCTTCACCTCGATTTTCGATCTAAATCAAGTCCCCGGCTTCCAGAACGGAATCGGTGCTACGGCCACACCGTCGGCTGCGCCCACCGCACCCACCTCGGCATTGGGCTTGCTTAGCCCTGCCGATCCGAATTTCGGAACCTCAACTGTCGCCTCGACAACGCCCACCGGAATCACCGAAGATTATCAATGGGACTGCCTGACGCTTTCCCGCATCAGCAATCTCATCACCACCCGATCCGACACGTTCACCATCTACATCGAGGTTCAAGGCTGGCAAAACGTGGGACAGACCAATGCTTCCGGCCAGAGCCTTGCCCAGCCCATGATCACTCGGCGTTACGCCTTCATTGTCGATCGCAGCGCCATCAACGGCGATCCCAATTCCAGATTCCTCAAAACCGTCACGGTGCCGAATGACTGATGAATGAGTTGCCAGTTGCTGGTTGCGAGCGAGCCCGGTTGCTCGCAACGATTTTTCCCTTGCATTCCGTGCTGAGTTAGGGTAATGTTCGGCACCATGTGTCATCCCAAGGCCCGTCTTCGCCTCTCCATTTCCTTCCCCATCACCTGTTCTCCTGCTCCCCCTGTTCTCCTGTCTCGCGCGGCGAGGGGGGAGGGGGGGTGGATGAGACATTTTGGGACAATGTGGGACATTTTCAGACGCAAAATCGGAAAAATCGTTCCGCTTTCGCGACAGGGTGAATAGTCGCGACTTGCGCGCGAACCCCCAATGACTTTACTCTCAACTCGCAACCCGCAACTCGCAACTCTTACCCAATTTCGCTATAACGCCGCCATGCGACGGCTTTTCCTTCGTGATTGCGCACCCGGCGACGTGCTCGAGGACGTTTTCATCATCACCAACAAGCAATTGGCGGCCACCGCTTCGGGCAAATACTACATCAAGGCCTTCTGTTCCGACCGCACGGCCCAGTTGAACGTCCGAATCTGGAACGCCACGCGAGAGCAGTTCGCGGCCATCCCCGACGGCGGCTTCCTCCGCATTCGCGGGCGCGTCGAGAACTATCAGAATAATCTGCAAATCATTATCGAGCAGATGTGGGCGGCCAAGGAGGGTTCGTTCGACATCGCCGATCTGATGCCGCATACCGAGCGGGACGTGGATCAGATGTGCGAGCGGGTGTTTGAAATCTGCGGTAGTTTTCAGAGCCGTCCGCTGGCCGCCCTGGTGCGGGCGTACCTGGACGACGAGGAGTTGATGAACCGTTTTTGCCGGGCCCCCGCGGCGATGAATTTCCATCATGCGTTCATCGGCGGATTGCTGGAGCACACGTTGAACGCAATGGAGGTCGCGGACGCCGTGTGCAAATTTTATCCCAAGCTGAATCGCGACCTGGTCGTGGCCGGGGTTTTCCTGCACGATCTGGCCAAGACCTGGGAGCTTTCCTACGACAGCGCGTTCACTTACACGGATGGGGGGCAATTGGTCGGCCATATCGTCAAGGGGGCGATCTGGGTGGAGAAGAAGGCCGAGCAGGCGGAGAAAACTTCAGGCGAGAAGATTCCACAATCGCTGATTGACGTGATTCAGCACATCATTCTGAGCCATCATGGTGAGCCGGAATTCGGCGCTGCCCGGCTGCCGTCGACGCCGGAGGCGATCGCGGTTCACGTCATCGAGAATCTGGACGCGAAGCTGATGATGGCGTTGTCCCTGACGCGCGGCGAAGGCGCGATGGCCGAGTCGAATTGGACGGATTGGCAGAAGGCGTTCGGCGGCCGGTTATACCGCCCCGACGTGGCCCCCGCGGACGCAGCCCCGCCGGAAGCGTCACAGCCGGAAGCGCCCCCGCCGGCTGTGACCCAGCCGGTTATCGCCCCGCGGGTTGTCCCACCGGCCGAAACGCGGACGGCGCCCCTGCCCGCGGCCACGTTGAAGGTCAACAATCCACTTTTTGAGAGCGCTCCAGCGCGCAAGCGCTGAAGATCACGTCATTTATCATCCCGACCGTGGTTGGTAATCCGAGGGCCAGACTGATTTGCCGCGGCGGGGACTGTTGTTTGCACGTAATTCTTTTGCGTTCGGGGGGTTCGGAGGTTTAACCTTCGGCAGTTTACGTTTTTTCCCAATTCGGTGGGCGAGGACTTTAGACTTTAGGTTTATCAATTCAGCGAAAGGAAATGCCATGTTGAACGTCAGGAACTGCCTGATCGCCGTTGCGTGCGCGACTTTGCTGGCGGTGGCGGTGGCGGCGATCGCGCAAGATGCCACAACGCAGCCGGCCGCCGTCGAGCCGAGCACTCCAACTCGAGCTCATGTGATCGCTCCGTTCAATAAGTTGAGCGATTTGACCGACGATCAGAAAGCGAAGATCCGAGAAATCCATACCGAGATTCTCGACGAGGAGAAGCAAATCCACCAGAAGGAGCACGACGAGATCACCGCGCTGCTGACGGATGACCAGAAGAAGGAACTGGAGGACATCGAAGCGCGCCTCGCCGCCGAGAGGAAGGCCGGCACGGCAGAGCGCCGCGCCCAGAGCGAGGAACAGAAGGCGCAGGAGCTGAAGCAGCAAGCCGAGAGCATGGGCGCGGCGGCCACTCAGCCCTCCGGCGGTCAATAAACGCCCCGCATCGTCCGATGTGTGAGCCACGTCCCGGCGCACCGGGTCGCGCGGTGTAAGTGCGCCGATTGGCGGCAATCCTTCTTTCAATTCTTCCGAAACTTCCGAAACCCAGTTTGCACTTTCCGCCCAATCCCTATAATCCCCGCCCATGGCAAGCGCGGCCCCCTGTATCCTGGACAATCTCACCGAATGCGTCCGCCCGGAATTCGAGGCCGTCCAAACGCTCTTCGACCAGGAACTGGCCAGCAATCTCCCCTGCGTCACCACGCTCTGCCGGCACGTCAGCCGATTCCGCGGAAAAATGCTCCGGCCGCTCTTGGTTCTCCTGTCCGGCAAAGCCTGCGGCAAGCTCACCGATGCCCACATCGTCCTGGCAACCGTGGTCGAGATGGTTCACATGGCCACGCTCGTCCACGACGACGTCCTCGACGATGCCGAGCTTCGCCGCAAGGGCGCCACCATCAACCATCTCCGCGGCAACGAGGCCGCGGTTCTCCTGGGCGATTATCTCATCAGCCACAGCTTCCATCTTTGCTCGAGTCTGGATTCGCAGTATGCCTCGCGCGTCGTCGGCCACACAACCAACCAGGTCTGCGAAGGCGAACTTTTGCAGATTCATCACCGAAATAATCTCGATCTGGACCAGGAAACGTATTTGCAGATCATCACCTGCAAGACGGCCGTGCTCTGCGCCTCCTGCTGTCTTCTGGGCGCGACCTTCGCCGACGCCGACGAGACTTGCGTCGAGCATCTCCGTCAATACGGCCAGTGCCTCGGCACCGCCTTCCAAATCCAGGACGACATCCTCGACATCGTCGGCGAGGAATCGACGGTCGGCAAAACGCTCGGCATTGACGTGCTAAAGGGGAAGCTGACGCTTCCCATCATCCATTTCCTGGCCAACGCTCCGCACGAGCATCGCGCCCTTTTGCGTTCGCTATTGAGGAGTCACGATGCCGACAAGGTCGAACGCATCCGTAATTTGATTCTTCCCAGCCCGTCGGTCGAATACGCCGCCCGGCTCGCCAAATCCTTGATCTCGCGCGCCCGCGCCGCGATTACCACACTGCCTGATTCCCCCTCGCGCCAGGTCCTGGATACCCTGGCCGATTTCGTCATCTCCCGACCGATGTAGGGCTTGCGTTAGGAAACCGGATTTGCTTGCCTTTTTTCCGATTCCTGCGCATCATTCCAGCGGTTTTAGGGGGAGCGCATTTCCGCGGAGATTTATGATATGCCGGGAGCCACCGAGAAATTTTCCTGTGGCGGATGTCAACGCGAATTGACCTGGAAAAAGGAATTCGTCGGAAGACGGATCAAGTGCAAATTCTGCGGCCACTCGATGGCCATCCCGCCGCGCCCGGTCGGCGCCGAGCCGGAACCTGAGCCGGTCGAGGACGACCTTTATGCCCTGTCGGATTTGGCCAACGACGCCCGCTCGGCCGCGGCGAAGTTGCCCCCGACGATCGTCCAAGCCATCGCCCCTCCCATCGCCGTGCCCGACGCCGCCGTTGCAGGCCCGTCGCATCCGGCTATCCCCCTGGCGTATCTGCGCGCCCCCACCGCACGCGAGCTTGAACGATCCGCCTCCAATGTCTTCATCCACAAAAAACGCGACATCCAGGTCCCCATCGCGCTGCTGATCATCGGCGCGGTGCTTTACCTCGGCTACTACGCCATCCATTACCACCTCGGCAGTTTCGCAATTCTGGCCACGGGCATCGGGCTGATCATCATGGCCGTGTTGGAAACCGGGATACTCTTCGGCTTCGCCCTGGTCATCGCCGGCCCCCTTGGCGTCAGCTTCGGCGGCATCGGAACCGCACTCCTCAAGTTCGCCGCCGTCGCTCTGTTCTGCGACGGAATCACCACCTGGGTTGACGGTCTTTTCTCCACCTGGACCGGCGGCCTCGGCGGCGGCGGAATCTTCGGCTTTGGCGCCATGGGGCTTCCCATCGCCCTTGGCGTCTACTGGGTTACCCTCATCTACCTTTTCAGCATGGACCCGGGCGACTCATGGCTGGTCGTCGTCATTCTCAGCATTTTCTATCAAATCCTTCGAGTTGTTTTGATCGTCCTTCTGCTGAGGCTGATCCTGAGCTTCAGCGGCATTGCGGGCTCGTCCGTGGCGATTCCCTCCACCGGCGGCGGATCCGTCGCCACCAATCCCGTGATCGATGAAGTCAATCGGGCCAAGGCACAAAACGTCCTGCACGAAGCCCGCAAATTCGTTGCCGACAACGGTCGATCCGCCGAGAGCGCCACCGTCAACGGTTGGTACGACGCCGGCGCCAAGAACGTCTGGTTCCAGACCGACCGCGACATCAACGGAAAAGGCGATGCCTTTCAGATGGTCGTTGAATTGCCGGATGATAAGACCGCCCGAACCAAGTGTTACGACGTCGCGAAAAAATATTTCAACGACAACGGCGAATCGTTCGAGGCAAAAGCACTGCAGGACAACGGCGACCCCTATCTTCTGGTCCCGCTTCCATAGCGCCCCCTGAGCAAAGGCTTCACTTCTTCGACGTCGCCACTTCCGTGGTCTCCGCGGCAGTTTGCACCTTGCACTGCTCGGGCGGAACGTCGTTGAGAATCCGCTGAACCTCCAGCATGTTCGCCACTGGACGGCCCGCGATGGCGGTGATCACCGTGCCGACGCACACGCCCTGCTTTTTCAGCGGGCTGTCGTCCTGTATCCCCACCACCAGAATCCCGGCCCGATGCTTGACGTCGCTCGTCGCCACCGGCCAGTTCGTCGGTACCGGGCCCAGGACCATTCCCCGCCAATACATCCGCTGGTTCTGGCTGGAAACGGCAAGCTGCACGGTACGCTTCACCGGCGTGACGTTCACCGCCATCTGCTTGCCATCCCGAACGACGTTGAGCGAAATCGCGCGCCCCACCGGCGCGGCGCCGACCAGCCTGACAAACCGAGTCGTGTCGTCGATCGTCTGCCCGTCGATTTGAACGATCAAATCCCCGGCCTTCAGCCCCCGGGCGGCCGGCGAGCCGGCTTCCACCGATTCCACGCATACTCCGACCGCCTCCGACACGGCCGCATCGTGGCGTTGCAGCGGCGTCGGCGCGGTGACCGTCACACCCATGTAACCGTAAACCATCTCCCGCCCCTGCTCCAGTTGCCTGATCTCACCCAGCAATTCCGGGGTGATCGACAGCGCAAAGCCGATCCCGTTGGTCTGTCTCTGCGGCAGAATCACCGCGGTATCGATGCCGATGACCCGGCCCTCCAAATCCAGCAACGGACCCCCTGAATTTCCCGGATTGATCTGCGCCGTCGTCTGAATCAGGTTGGAATACAGCCGGTCTTCCTTGCTCGCCAGGCGTGGAAGTGAGCGGTCGGTCGCGCTGATGACTCCGACGCTGAGCGACATCTGCCCCTCCGTCGCCAGCCCGTACGGGTTTCCCAGGGTGATCGCCCATTGGCCGCGCCGGCATTCGTCCGTGGCAAACCGCACGGTCGGCAAATGCGTGGCGGGGATCTTCAGCACCGCCAGATCACCCCGAGGATCCGCTCCCACCACGATCGCCGGAAAAACTTTGTGCTCGTCCGTCGTCACCCAGAACTGCTGCGAGCCCTCAATGACGTGTTCGTTGGTGACGATGAACCCTTCGGGATCGACGATGAACCCCGTGCCGATCGTCCGCGTCGTCTTGTCCAGCACCGATTGAAGCAACTGCGGATTCATCTCATCGGCGCGAACGGCGCCGTCGGCGGGGCTGGCCGTCTCCGCCGCGGAGATCGACACCACTGCCGGCGCAACCTGCCGGGCCACGGATTCGAATCGGACCTGAAGCGCCGTCAGGTCCGAAGCATCGGAATCATCTTCAATCGCTTCGGAAGGCGTTTCTGGACCGTACGGCTTCGCCTCTGTACCCATGGCGATGCCATCGGCGCGCGGCGCACCGGCTTCCGTTCGGGCGGCGCCCGAGGAGGTCGCGACGTCAGCCGTGGCCGCGACACTGGTCGCGGACTTCCGCCCATGCCCCGACAAGCCGAACGCCAGCGCCAACCCAGCCAACGTCACGGTCAGCGCACGCCCCTGCCCAGATAGAGGATGACCCATACGAGGCCATTATCGGTCATCCGGGTGCGGTCCCTTGCAATTCCTACGCCTCCACCGCTTCAACGGCCGGCTTGGTGCTTGCTACGCCCTTGTGTTGCAGGACCGCCTGCCGAATCTCCTCCGCCACGTCCTTATGGTCCACCAGGAACTGTTTGGAGTTCTCGCGCCCCTGGCCCAACCGCACGTTTTTGAAATTGAACCATGCGCCGCTCTTGTCCACGACGTTGGCCAGGACCGCCAAGTCCAGCACGTCGCCCTCGTAGCTGATGCCGTGGTCGAACATGATGTCAAACTCCGCGTCGCGGAATGGCGGCGCGATTTTGTTCTTCACCACGCGCGCCCGGGTGCGGCATCCGATGGAGACCTCCGCGTCCTTGATCGTGCCGGTCCGCCGCACGTCGATGCGGACGCTGGAATAAAACTTCAGCGCCCGGCCGCCCGGGGTCGTTTCCGGGTTGCCGAACATCACCCCGATCTTCTCGCGAATCTGGTTGATGAAAATGACGGTTGCCCGGCTCTTGGAGATCGCGCCGGTGAGTTTCCGCATGGCTTGGCTCATGAGCCTGGCCTGCAAGCCGACGTGGCTGTCGCCCATTTCCCCCTCGATCTCCGCGCGGGGAATCAGTGCGGCGACCGAGTCGATGACGATCACGTCCACCGCGTTGGAACGCACCAGAAGCTCGCAGATTTCCAGGGCCTGCTCGCCGGTATCGGGCTGCGAGACCAGCAGATCATCCAGCCGAACCCCCAGCCGCTTGGCCCAGGAAGGATCCAACGCATGCTCGGCGTCGATGAACGCCGCCACGCCGCCGGCTTTCTGTGCATTGGCGATGATGTGCAGGGTCAGGGTCGTTTTCCCGCTGGATTCCGGCCCGAAAACCTCCAGCACTCTTCCGCGCGGAACCCCATTGCCGCCCAGCGCGATATCCAAACTGAGCGAGCCGGTGGGAATGCCGTCAACAGTGGCCCTTA
Organism: Tepidisphaeraceae bacterium; assembly: GCA_049512115.1. GTDB lineage: Bacteria > Planctomycetota > Phycisphaerae > Tepidisphaerales > Tepidisphaeraceae > PALSA-1353. The sequence goes on from JBEKXM010000065.1 coordinate 9,346, forward strand.
TATCGCCGTCGAGCTTCATCACAGCCCCTTTGCCGAACTGTTTCTCGATCTGCTGAACGGCACGGGACAAAGCCGAATCGCGGGCCGAATCATGCGGCGGCACCTTCGCGGCCGCGGGCTTGGCCGCCGCATCCTTTATTTCACGCACCACAGGCTCACGGACGGCGCTATCGCGCCCGGCAGTTACAGTTGCGGACGACGCGGACTGGTCCTTCTTCGCGTCCGTCTTTTCGATGGACTTGATCACGAGAGACTCCTTTTCCGCCGGGTATCTTGTTCAGCCGGCGACATGTCACGGTGACTTAAAGCGGGCGAATGCGACGGCGAAACCGCCATCAGAACATGCCCCGCCAACTGAACTCGACGGAAGTCACCAAACCGTCCCTGTTCAGTGTTTGTTCGGGTATAATATCAACCATCGGCGCGATTGCAAACGGAAATCCAGAAATATTTTTTTCGAATATTCTGACCCTGAAATCTTCTATTCAACCAGCGAGAAGCTCGCGACACGTCCATACGTCGGTCCATCGCGGTCCAATCGGCTTTCGATCAGGGCGAAGGCGTCGATCTCGCACCGGCACTCAGCCAACCCAGCCCCCGCTTCTGCGGCGGCGGCGCGCACCGACGCTCCCACGCGATCCTTCACCCGCGCCAGCGTCACGTGCGGCGTCCACCGGCGTCCCTCCAACGGAAATCCCGCCGCGTAACACGCCTGGTCGATCGCGCTCTGTAGCTTCGCACAATTCCCCGCTTCATCCTCCAACGCCGCCGCCACGATGCGGATCGGGCCGTGCGGTGGAAAACAAACGACTCCGGCCGTCGCAAGCCGGATCGGCTCGGCCATCTGAATGGTCCGCAATTGTTCCAAGACCTTCGGCAGTTCAGAATCCGGAGTGTCCCCCAGAAACTTCAGCGTGAGATGCAACTGTTCCGGCCGCGTCCATTTCACTTTTAGAATTGGCTGCAACAGTTCCTGCATCTTTTGCAGATGCCGGCGAACGTCGTCGGGAAGTTCGATGGCGATAAAAAGGCGCATGCGGGTCCGCCGTCGTGTCCGGCAAAATCGCCGGAGGAGCATGAATTAAACCGCCAAGACGCCAAGGTAAAATCCTGGCTCAATTCCGACCTTGGCGTCTTGGCGGTTCAATCGCCGTTGTTCCCGAACCCGCCGTCAAAAACTCATCGCCGACTTCAATTTCTCCCATCGTTCGTCGATCTGTTCGCGCGTCGCGGCCGACAGGCCGGCCAGGGAGAAATCCGAAATCGTGAAGCTGGCGACAACCGTGCCGAACGCCAGCGCTCGTCTCAACGCGGCGCTGCTGAGGCTTCCCTGGCTCACCAGGTATCCCATCATTCCCCCCGCAAAGCTGTCGCCGGCGCCGGTGGGATCGACGACTTTGTCGGCCGGGTAGGCCGGCAACACGAACGTGTCGCGCTCGCTCACCAGCAGACACCCGTGCTCGCCCTTTTTGACGACGACGAATTTCGGCCCCATTTTCAGGACCTCCCTGGCGGCGACGATCACGTTCTTCTGGCCCGTCAGCAGCCGGGCCTCCCCGTCGTTCAACACCAGCCCGTGGATCTTGCCCAGCAATTTCTCCAGGTGCGCCCGTTCGGTCTGAATCCAAAGGTTCATGGTATCGGCCACGACCAGCTTCGCCGATTTGAGCATCCCCAACGTTTCCTGCTGGAGGGCCGGATGCGTGTTGGCGAGGAAAACGAACTGGCTGTCCAGGAATTCCGGCGGGATTTTCGCCGCCCGCTCGGCCAGGACGTTCAGATCGACCTCGACGGTCTCGGCCTCATTCATGTCCTTCAGATACGATCCATGCCAGCGGAACGTCTTGGAGCCTTTGCGGATTTCCAGTCCCGCCGTGTCGATATTTTTGCCGCGGAAGACATCCAGCAACTGCCTGGGGCAATCCTCGCCGACGACGCCGACCAGACGCACCGGCGCAAAGAACGACGCCGCATGCGAGAAATAGACCGCCGATCCGCCGATCACGTCCTGCCGAGACCCGAACGGCGTCTCGACGGTGTCGATTCCGATGGAACCGGTGACGAGCAAGGATGGGTTATTTGTCATTGGTCATTGGTCATTGGTCATTGGTCATTGGTCATTCGTCATTTGTCATTGGTAATAGGGTCATCTGTCCTTGGCCATTGGTGCCGGTAATTTGTTAACCGCAATCCTCACAAATGACAAATGACCAGTGACAAATGACAATTACCAACGCTTCGATTGTCCTGTCCAGCGCCGGCGAGCTAAGATATTCCCCCATGCCTCCTCCCGCCTATCTCCGCCCCTATCTCGATGCCGTTCAGCGGCACGGAGCGAAGTTTGAATCGCTGCTCTGGGCCAATCCATCCGCGCAGGCGGCGAGATTTACGGCCCTGGCGCGATGGTGCGAACTGGAAGGGCGCGTCGTCCTCGACGCCGGCTGCGGCCGCGCGGATTTTCTCGACTATCTCCTCGCTCAGGACATCCATCCCATCCGTTACATCGGCCTCGAAGCCGTCGAAACCCTGGCCCAGGCGGCCCAGGCGAAAATCCCGCCCAACGCGGCAATCGTGCGTGGCGATTTCATCGACAATCCGGCTCTGCTCGACCAAAACGCGCACGTCATCGTCTTCTGCGGATCGCTCAACACGCTCCAGGCCGGCGATTTTTACCAAACCCTCCGTCTCGCTTGGCAATACACCCGCGGCGAATTGGCGTTCAATTTCCTCTGCTCCACCCGGCTGGCCTCCGGCAAGCATCTCACCTGGCACGCTATCCCCGACGTGCTGGAATTCGCCTATGCTCTCACCGCCGACGTGACTCTCGACGACAGCTACCGCGACGGCGATTGCACGATCGTGATGCAGAAAACAGCGCACCGGACTGACTAAAGGGGACACGACCAATCCCGTTCGGCACGCCGATTGCGCCGGGACTGCAATAGGCAAGTCGTGAGCTTGTTCGTGGAATTCATGGGCTGGCCGTCGGGGGAGGGCATTGCTGGCGGCCGGT
>JBEKXM010000066.1:0-12300 GCA_049512115.1 Tepidisphaeraceae bacterium
ACCCGCCATCGCCGCCGAAATCCCCATCCGCTCGATGCTCGCCCCGCATTCCGGACATCGGTCGCTCCGAAGCATCAGCAGCAGATAATTGCAACTTGGGCATCGCGGCGCACGGGCGCGAATCGAGAAAATCATCCCGCACCCGCCACAAACGCTGTCGCCGATCCCATTCGCCAGCGGAACCGCCTGCTTTTTTCGGCAAGCCGGACAGACGATCGTGATCTCCGTCGCATCAACCCCGTCGCCGCTCGGCGGAACGACCCGGCGGTTGAACGCCGTGAGGATCGCCACCGCCACCGTCCCGCATGCGGCGCACGTGCCCGCCGCCGCTTCAACCCGCAGGATAATATCCACGTTCAGATGATAGATCGCCGAATAATCAATCGTCGCCCCCGCGAACCACGCGAAGGCCACTGTTGTCCATCGCAGCCATCGCTGACGTTCGTTCAATTTGCAAAGCCAGAGGATGTTGGCATGCCCGATCAGAATCGCCAGGGTCGTCAAAACGATGAACAAATCCGACGCCGCCTGCTTCTCCGTCCAGACATCGTCAAGCCCCAGGGCAAACGCCAGCGTGGACGCCGCCAGGCCAACCCATCTCCAATGCCGTCGGTCCGTTCCCGCGCCGGCGGTGGACGCGGCGGACGCCAAAGCGAAAAACCAGCACGCCCAGCCGGTTTCCCAAAGACTTACCTCGCGCATTCCGGACCAGGGCGACTCCAACCATATAGCCATCAAAAACAACGCAAATGCCGCGGCGCTCAATGACATGCCCAGGAATCCAGCCAGCCGGCCTCCTCGAAGTCCCTCCACGTGGAAAAACAGCGCCCCCGGAATCGCGGCCACGGGAAAACACAGCGCAGCCAGACCCAGCATCTCGTCGCTTTGAATGCGCCCATGTATCCGTAGCGGATCCCATAACGCCAGCAGCGTCAGGATGAATTCCACCACGATCAGCCCCATGATGAACAAGCCGGTCCGCCGCGTTTTCTCCCAATCCAGCAGCTTGCACGCCGCCAGCAGCAACCCCGACGCCACCACCGCGGCAACCCCGGTGCCGATCGTGCGATAGGACTCCTCGAACGAACCCGCCAATATCCCCAACACCGCCAGCGCCCCGGATGCCGCCAACGCACCCAGCATGATCCAAAGCATCATCCGCCGCAGCCGTGCAGGATCGTCGAATCGCATCAACGCGGCCCTCGCTTTCAATGTTCACATGTTCCCGCCCCGCATTCCGGACATCCCTTCGCGTCAGTTCGTATCGAATAGTTATTTGGCCGCTTCGCGCCCACCACCATTAGCCTTCGCCATCACAACCGGAAATCCCTTGGCGGGCGCGACGATCCTTTCGCCAAAACTTTTGCGTAACTGCTCTAACTGCTCCGATGTCGCCGCGCGCTTCGGAATAACCAGCAAGCTCTTTGTGTTCAGCCGTAGGACAAATAGATTCGCGGTTTCCGCCCAATACGCCATCATTGGCCAGCGAAATCGCGTTTCCGCCAGCGCAGACGCCGATTTGATTCCCTCCTCGTCGATCGTCATGCTCTGCAATTGCTGCGCGGCGATATTGCGACTCCAAAGCGATATGCCCCGCCGAGACCGAATACGAATGAAAATCCAAACCCACGCCAGGAGAAATAAAACCAAAACAGTGGCTGGCGAATAAATCGCCCTCCGAAGGACCGCTTCGAACGACGGATTCTCGCCCGATTGAGCCAAAACATTCATCTTCAAATCGCGGTAATCACTCCACCAGACGTGCACCCCGGTCAAGAGCGCCAAGATAAACACCGACATTAGAACCCAGGTTGCGGTTCGCGTGTTTCCGCCGGATTCCGGCCATTTCACCCTCAGCATCTCCTGAAAGTCATCCGGCGTATATGTGAATTCCAATTCCATTTTTCACTCACCCCGCGCGCTCATCTCACGAAGATCCCCCTCGCAAAAAATACTCCATTAACTCATGCCCCCTTTCAATGAACAGCCCGGAGGACGCCGCGTTCTTCTCGCTATATGCCGCCGGCGCAGCCCGCTTCACGTTCGACCCCGCCATCGCAAAAAGCGTCGGCGCATATCCGTGCTTGCGCGTCGCGATGTTCGTCGGATGGTCCGGCATGACCAGGATGCGCCAATCCTTGAACGTCTTGAGCTTTTCCAGCACCGGGCCGACCACGAATTTGTCGATGTGCTCGATCGCTTCGATTTTGGTTTTCCAATCCGCCTGGTGGCTCGCCTCGTCCGGGGCCTCGACGTGGCTGAACACCAGATCGTATTGGTCCAGCATCCGCGCCGTTTCCCTCCCCTGGCCCGCGTAATTCGTGTCGTGAAAGCTCGTCATGCCCTCCACTTCATGAACCTCCCACCCCAACAGCGCCGCCAAGCCGCGCAATAGATCCACCCCCGTGATCATGCACCCGCCGCTGACGCCGAATTTCTGCCTGAACGTCGGCATATCCGGCGCATGCCCCTGTCCCCACAGCCAAACTTGCGTCGCCGCATTGCGCCCCGCCCGGCGGCGCGCCTGGTTGACTTCGTGATCCGCGAAAACCCGCGCCGATTCTTCCATGATCCGACGAAGGATTTCGCTCCCCTTTCCCTTCGGCACATTGCCCGCGATCGGTTCTTCCGGCACTTCATGCGGCGGCCTGGTCTTCAGCTCAAACTCCTCCGGCCCCCGATACACCAGCAGATTGCGATAGCTCACGCCGGTATAAAACTCAAAGCCCGGCAATTTCAATTGCCGGGACAAGTCGCCAATCAGGCGCTTTGCCTCGGCATCGCTGATCCCCCCCGCCGAGTGATCCTTCATGACCCCGTTGACGACCGTAACAAGATTACAGCGAAACACCCAATCGCTGGCGCTCAGCGGAATTCGCTGGGCCGCCGCCTCCAGCGGCGCCCGGCCCGTGTGATAAACCTTCGGGTCATATCCCAGCAAACACATGGTCGCCACATCGCTGCCGCTCTCGAAACCCTCCGGCACCGTGCGGACCAGTCCCAATCGGCCTTCCCGGGCAATGCGATCCATGTTCGGAATATCCGCCGCTTCCAGCGGCGTTTTCCCTCCAAGTTCCTTCAGCGGCTCATCGGCCGCCCCGTCGGGGATGATGATGGCGTATTTCATGGTAGGCAATTGTCATTGGTCATTTGTCACTTGTCATTGGTCAATTGTCATTTGTCATTTGTCATTGGTGTTTGGTCATTTCGTCTTGATCGTTAGTAAGGCGTACAACGCTCGGTTTTGCCGAACGGGCAATGACCAGTGAACACTCCACCCCCATAGGGGGTGGCTTCAGGAAGCCCCCTCGAAGGGGGCGTAGGCCGTTGCCTCGCTAACGACGCTGTGGATACTTATTATGCCCGACACCTCAATCAGCTTTCAAATGCCCGGCGTGCGAACGGTTTTTGTCCTGCGGCCTACGATCACGCCTGAACCATCCGGCATTGTGATTCTTGCATATGGCTCTCCTTCCAGCCCCAACGGGCCTTCACGGAAGGAGAGCCTAATTTCTCTTGCAGACGTTGTTCACGCCGAAACGGCAGAGCCTAAACGCGTCCACGGCCAGAGGCCGTGGTTTCAATCTGTAATGACAAATGACCAATGACTATTTCCCAAACTCCTCCGGTTGATCCAGAATCCGCAAACAAACCGTCGGCGGATGAATGGCCGACAGTTTGTCGATCTCCTTCAACGCCGCCTGCACCGAGCCTTCCCGCGCCGTATGCGTCGTGATCACCACCGGAACAATGTTGCCGTCGTTCGCCTCGTGTTGCAGGATGGCCGAAAGGCTTATCCCTTTTTCGCCGAGGATCCGCGTGACTTGCGCCAACACCCCCGGCTCGTCCCGGGCCATCAGCCGCAGGTAATATCTTCCCGTCAATTCATCCGTCGCCAGCACGTCCGCGGCGGGAACCTGATCGGGGAAGATTTTCATTTGCGAAAACGCCAGCGGCGTCACGCCCAACGCGACGTTCACCACATCGGCGACGACCGCGCTGGCCGTCGGCATCTGGCCCGCCCCGCGCCCGTAGAACAATCCGTGGCCCAACGCATGCCCGTAAACGCTGATCGCGTTGAAACTCCCGCTCACGTCCGCCAGCAAATCATCCCGTTTGATCAGCGTCGGATGCACCCGCAGCGAAACCTTCGATCCATGCCGCCGGGCGATGGCTAGGAGTTTTACGACATATCCGAGTTCGGCGGCGAATTTGATGTCGGCATCCTGGAGCTTGTCGATTCCCTCCAGGTAGATGTCGCTCTCGTTGATCCGAACGTTGAACCCCAGGCCTGCGAGGATCGCGAGTTTTTGCGCCGCGTCGCGGCCCGAAACGTCCATGGTCGGATTCGCCTCGGCAAATCCGAGCTTTTGCGCCTCGGCCAGCGCCTGGTTGTACGCCCAGCCGTTCCGGGTCATCTGCGTGAGGATGAAATTGCACGTCCCGTTGACGATGCCGATCAACGCATCGATGCGGTTGGCGACGAGTTCGCGCGTGAGCGCCGCGATAATGGGAATGCCGCCGCCGCAGCTTGCCTCAAACCCAATGCACGCCTTGTGCTTCCGCGCCAGCGCGAACAGTTCCGATCCTCTCGCCGCCAGCAGGCTCTTATTCGCCGTGACCACCGGTTTTCCGAGACGCAGGGCGCGCTCAACGAATCTGCCCGCCACGTCCGTCCCGCCGATCAACTCGACGACGACGCTCGTTTTCGGATCGTCGATCGCCCGCTCGGCGTCCGCATGAAAGGGAACTTTTGCAAACGTCGGCGCCTTGGCCGGATCACGCTCCACAACATGGCGCAGCTCCAGATTCAGCCCCGTGCGCTTGGCGATGAGATCGCGCTGTTCGTGAATGATGCGGACCACGCCTGTGCCGATGGTGCCGCACCCCAGCAAGCAAATTCCGATGGATTGGTCGGCCATAATAATCAGCGCTTTAGGTAAGGCGCCCTTTTTAATCGCTTTTGCTTCACCACTCGTACCCCATGTCCTGCGCGATGCGATAAAGTGCGGTTAGCAGCAAAGACTGCGCCCTGAGGATCTTGGCTGATTCATCGTGGCCAGCCTGTTCCGCCTGTAAGGCGCCTAAATTAGCCTCATGAATTGCTGGAATCGTGCGGGCTGCTTCCATCATGGTGTCAAACCGCTCCTTGTGAGCAAGATCCGGGTTATCATGAACTAGTCCAGATTCGAAAAACTCTGCGACCGCCGCATAATTCAACTGTGCAAAAAACTCCCGCAATTCCATCTTTGGCTTCTCGTGCATCTGCGTCCTCGCCCAATCCGTGAACGCCGGCTTGTCAATTGACCCCGCCGCAAGCTGAAGAATAATTGGCTCGGCCACGTCCGCGGTTGCGTCAAAGGTCCAGCCGTTGTCCGACAAAAACGCGATCATGGCCGCTGTTGCCGCGCGCTTGTTGCCATCCACAAATGGATGATTCATGCAAATGTGAAATGCGTACGCGGCCGCAATCGCCGGAATATCTGCATGAAAATACTCACCGCCAAACTGTTGTTGGGGTGTGGCGACCGCCGACTCCAATAACGCGCGATCTCGTATGCCCGGATCACCGCCTTGGTCCTCGATCGCGATCATGTGGAGGGCAACAACGTCATCCACTACAAGAAATTTGGGCGATGCACTCACTTCGCCAGCCTTCGCATCAAATCCCCGTGCTTGCCGAATACGTCCCGGACGTGACGGTCAAAACGGGCCAGATTCTGGCCTTGGGCCATGCGCGAATGCAGATACAAAATGTATGCCGAGAGTGTGAGATTCAGCTTCGCCGCTTCAGCCTCAAGCTGTTGGCGAAACTCCGGAGTTGCCTGAAATTGGACGGTTTCACTGCTAGGCATTGATATTATTATCGGCAGAATCGTCGGTTCGACAAGCCCGCGAATTCCGCAGCTCAACGAACGGTCGCCTAACCAGCCGGCGCGCTCAGGATATCTCGGATTTCCATCGCCCGATCCGGCCGCTGGGCATTGGCCTCTTCCAGTTTCTGCCGGCTGGAGACGACGCACACCGCCGCGCGCTTTGCGTTCCGCTCGAACTGCTCGATGAGCACGCGCCGAACGTCCGCCACAGTCACCCCGAGCATGGCGGCATGGCGGGCCTCGCGAAGTTGCCGCGTGTCGCCGGTCAGATACCGCGAAAGCGCCGTGCCCGTTGCCTGGGTCGGGCGGATCGGGCGCTCCCCTTCCTTGGCCGTGCCGATGATGGCCCGATCGACGTCCCCCTGCGACCAGTTGGCCGATTTCACGTGGTCCAAGGAAGACGCGTACACGTCCAGCGTGCGGTTGACCCACGGATCGCGATAGGAATGGAACGCCCAGAGCCGCCCGGCGCCGTTGTACGTGCAGCCGCCGCCGTACGCCGTGCCTTTGAATCGAACCTCCTCCAGAACGTATCCAAGGCTCAGTAATCTGGCCGCCACGGCAAGCCGCGGGCCGTCCGGATGCGATATATGCGCCGACGGCATCGCCATCGCGCAATACGCCACGTTCATCGGCGCCGCCAGTCCGTCGCGCGGCGGCACGGCCGCCGGGACGAAATCATCACCCGACGCCTCGGCAATCGCCTCATCGCGCATCGCCGCGGCCCATTCGCCAAGCCGGCGCCGCAAAACCTCAGTCACTCCCGGCGAGCCGGTGAAGCTCACCGTCAATCTTCTGCGATTCAACAGGAATCGGCGGATCGCGTCGATGCGCTCCAGCAGCGGTTCGGGCGCGGCTTCGGTGATTCGCTCCAGCAGAAAAATCTGCGGGATTCCCCCCAGGATTTCCTGAAGATGCCCATCCAGATTCACTCCGCGGGCGGCATGGCGCACCGCCAGCCCCAGGCCGTCGCTCGTCGGCCGCGACCGCTGATGGGCGCGCGATTGCAGCAGCACGTCCTTCAATCGCCCAACGTCGCGCGGATCGAGCTCGAACACCAGATCGCGCACAACGGCCAGGGCTTGCTCGACGTTTTCGTCGAGGAACTTGGTGGCGAACACGGCATGACGGACGATTCTGTTCGGATCATCGACCGCCGTGGTGACGCCCGCGCTAAAACCCACGCCGCCGGTGAACCCCGAGACACGCTGGGCGATGGCCACGAAGTCCTGGCCCGCTGCGCCCATTTTCTGCACGCAATCGCCGTACAGCTGGAGATAGGTGTAAAGCTCCCCAGGCAAGCCGGTCAGATCGAAGCTGACGTGCAGATAGTTCACGCCGTTGGCGAAAACGTCGTTGTTCAGCATTAGCCCGCCGCCTGAGATTCTTTCGACACTGGTAGCGATGTGCCGCGGCTTGGGCGGAAGATCGGCGACTTTCAACTGCGGCAACGATGCGATCGCCTCGGGCGAATTCGGCGTATTGAGAAGCGCATCCAGCTCGTCCTGGTCTTTGCGGATCTCTTCCAGTTGCACCGGCGAAAGCGAATCCTTCAGCTTCCTCATTTTGCCGGCAAACTCCGCGTCCTTGCGCTGCTGAATCTCGCGGTCCGGCCGGACCACCAGAACCAGCCGGTGCGGATTGTCCAGCAGTTTTTCCCGGATCAAATCCGTGAACAGCAGCGCCGGCTTGGCCGCGAAATCGTCGTTCAACTTGCGGATGTGCCGCTCGGCGTGCAGCAGCGCCAGCGGATCGGCCCCATGTTGCCACATCCCCATCACGAAACCCATCAAATGCAGCGGAAACGACGGCGTGATTTCAAGATAGCGGTACTTCAACTGCTGCACGGCGGCGTCGAACTGCTCTTTCGATACTCCGTCTTCAGCAATGTGGGCCAAAGTATTTCGCACGACGTCCAGGACCCGCTCGGCCCGCTCCGGCTCGCTGCCCTTGAGGCCGACGTGAAACGACGTATCCACGCCATTGGCCCAGAATCCGCTGTGGGTCACGTCCTGGCCGAGCTTGGAATCGACCAGGGCCTTGCGAAGCGGCGCGGACTGATTGCCCAGAAGAATCCGATCCAAGGCGCTGAAGGCGAAAAGTTCCCCGGCGTCTATGCCCGAACCGATCAGCCAGTTGAGCACGATGAACGTCTTGCCGTCGGTCGGGTCGCTGGAGGCGACGGGGTAAACATCCTCAACGCGCCTGGGCTGCTTCCATCGCGGCTGTCGCGGAAGTTCGGGACGCGCGTCGGTCTTGCCAAACTCGGCCAATCGGGGACCGAGGAACCGCAGATGATCGGCCGTGGGAATGTCGCCGTAGAGAAAAATATACGCGTTGCTCGGATGGTAGAACCGGCCGTGAAAATCGCGCAGGCCCTTCCACGTCAGATCGGGAATTTTTTCCGGATCGCCTCCGGCATCCTTCCCGTATGGCGTGTCCGGCCAGAGGTTCTTCTCGATCAGCTCGTACACCTTCGCCTCGGGGCTGGATCGGGCGCCCTTCATCTCGTTGTACACGATTCCCTTGACGATCAAATCGCTGCCGACGTCGCCCTTGACCGCAAATTCCAGGTGATGTCCCTCGCGCTGAAAAGTCTTTTCCGTCAGCAGCGGATGGAACACCGCATCCCAATAAACCTCCGCCAGGTTGTAAAAATCCCGGCGAACGTTGCTGGCCACCGGATACACCGTGTAATCGCTGCCCGTCATCGCGTTGATGAACGTGGCCATGGAGCATTTGACCATCTCGAAGAACGGGTCTTTGACGCGATATCGGCGCGACCCGGCCAGAACGCTGTGCTCGAGGATATGCGGCACCCCGGTGTCATCCGGCGGCGGCGTCGGAAAAGTCACGGAAATGAGATTTTCCGCGTCGGCGTTGTGAAGGTGCAGAATGCGCGCGGCCGTGGGTTCATGAATAAGCTCGTAAGCCGTGCTGCGGAGGTTCTCCAACGGGGTGACCCGCCGGACGAAAAACCCATCGATGTACTGGTTGATGCGTAACGGATTTGCGGAATCGCTCATGGACGACATGGTATGGGCCGCAAGCGAAGAAATGCAACCGCGGCCCCCAAACCAGAAGCCCCAAGCCAGAAAGAATCAACGATTCGCCATTGGTCATTCGGATTTGATTCGTCATTCGGATTTCGGATTTCGGGTTTCGTCATTGCGATCCCTTGCTCCCCAAAGTATTCTCCCCGCCATGGGCGTTTCCCCGGTCAAATGGGACGCCGCGACGGCCGCCTCGCGGCTGCGAAGCCGGCGGCGGTGGCGCTTCGCCGCCGCGATCCTCACCGGATTCGCCCTGCTCACCAGCCTCGTCGATCATCTGCGGGCACAGAATCGCTCCGGCGATGATTGGCTTCGATTCGACGCCCATCAGGTTCAGTTTGTCGGCGCGATCGGTGGCCAGGACATCGCCATCCGTGATGGATCATCCGATGACCTCACCGTCGTAAAGGTGCTTGGAATCAAATCATTCAACGCCCGATGGGATCGCGCCTCCGCCAGCCGGATTGCGTCGTTGCTGGCCGGGCACACGCTCACTCTGCATTTGCAATCGACGCAGACGCGCGACGGGGACGGCCGATTGCTCGCGGACGTGTTTGTGGATGACCGCCAGCCCCTTGCCGCCCAACTGGCCGGCGAGGGACTGGTGCTGGCCGACCGCCGCACCACCGACGCATTCCGCGGCGCGATTGCAAGGTCCGAGAGTCAAGCCAGGCGCAAGGGAATCGGCCTGTGGGAAAAGCGGTAGCGGAATGCCCGAACGCCCACGGCGCCGCCGTGGGGTTTGTCTCATGCGGCGGGGCCCCCGAAACACTTTCTTGGCGCAGCCCCCCGCCTCACCCCACCTTGGCCGGATAGAACGGCGTCGCGGTTTTATCCACGGAAGACGGATGCGGAATCGAATCGTCCTTGGCCCGTGGGTGGGCCTGGTCGTAAACGTCCTTCATCCGCTGCGTCGTCAGGTGCGTGTAGATTTGCGTCGTGCTCAGGCTCTGGTGGCCAAGCAGTTCCTGCACGCTCCGCAGGTCGGCGCCGTTGTTCAGCAGGTGCGTGGCAAAGCTGTGTCGAAGCGTGTGCGGGCTGATTCCAGGGTCCAGCCCGGCCGAGAGCAGATACTTGTCCAGCTTCCGCCGCACCGATCGCGTCGAAAGAGATTCCCCGTGCTTGTTCAGGAATACGCGATGTGAATCCGGACCCTGACAGCGCGAATCCACCGCCCGCAACTCGAAATATCGCTGTAGCGCTTTGATGGCCTGGCTGCCGATGGGCGTCAGGCGGTCCTTGCGTCCCTTGCCGCGAACGCGCAATACGCCTTCCTGAAGGTCCAAGTCCCCCATGTCCAGGTCCACCAGTTCGCTCACGCGGATGCCGCTGCTGTAGAGAACTTCCAGCATGGCCTTGTCGCGCGCGCTGAGCAGATCGGCATCGCCCGGGGCTTCCAGGAGCTTCTGCACCTGTTCCAGGTCGAGGCACTTGGGGAGCCGTTTTTCCTGCTTTGGCGTTCGGATCGTCGAGAGCGGATTGGCGCTGACGATCGCGCGGCGGACCAGGAACTTATAAAAGCTCCGCAGCGTCGCCAGCTTGCGCGCAGTGGTGCTCTTCGTGTAATTCTGGCCGTAGAGATAGTTCAGGAACTCCCGGATCGTGAGCGTGTCGCACTTGATCTGACGGTCGTCCTCGTCCTGCCCGGGCGCCGGCGGCCGCTGGCCGATCTCGCCGGACAGGAACTGCCCGAACTGGATCAGGTCAGCCCCGTAGCTTTTGATCGTGTAATCGCTGAAGTGCTTCTCGAGCTTGAGGTAGTCGAGAAACTGCTTCACGAGCGGGGAAAAATGCTTTTCCAGGACCATCGCGCCGCTGGGCGCAGCAACGCTGACGGATGATTCGTTGGTGGGGTTCATAAAACCGGTCGAGTGGGCGAGTGCTCAGACACGAAATATGTGCCACCGGCCGGCATTGTGGAAGGCGACCTTCCACTCCCGGTGGCCCGCTGGTGAGACGGTCCCCGTCTCACTGTGAGATCTAAACCGTCTCACGGTTGGGGCGTCTGTCCTCTGCATGCCAAGCCTTCCCTTGTAAACCTGGCCTTCCATGCGGAAGGTAATCCTTCCACGACGACCCGATAATCTCTATGCAACCTTTTTCGGCAAATACGCCTTTAATTCTTTTGCCAAATGCTGACCAAGCTGATGCGACAGGATCGCCGCGTCGAACCAATCGAACGGAATATCACGCCGATGCACCATCTCCACCAGCGAATCCAGCACCTGCCCCTCCTGCCCCGCCTCATACCGAAAGCAGAAATGATGCCGGCCTTTGGCTAGACTGAGCGTTTTCATCGAGCCTGTCTCCGCCGAGGAAGATGTATCGGACCTGCTTTCACCCTTGGCCATTGGTTCATCCCGCGTTGGCTTCGTCCAGATTGTCCAGCAGTTCGCTGAGCAGTTCGTGGTAGCCGAAGGCACAATATCGGTCCATGCTCACGGTAATTTCGTTAACGCCCAGCGGCTTGTTCGGATCGGTCCGGCCCTTGGCATACGCCTTCACCGCCTCCAGCACCGTCCCGTCCGAAGCATCGTACATTTCAACCACCTGGGCCATGTTGTGCGTCTGGGGCATCCCCGGCGGCGCCACCGCCGTCGGATTGCGCTCCAGCGCCCGAGGGTCCACCTTCGGAAGCCGATCGAACGTCCCCGGCTTCACGAAAAGCTGAACCGACGCCCCGAATTTCGGCGGGTCATACGGGTCGTACGCCGTCACCGTCGGAACCACCAATCCGTCGCAACCCAGCAATCGGCAGATTTCGTACGCCTGCCGTTCCGACTGCACCTTGTCGATCTTCAGGCTGGCGTAAACCTCCACCACCCGATCCACCGGGATCACCGTCAGCCCATGGACCTTCTGCAACTCCTGGTACACCAGATCGCTCTGCAACAACGGGTCGATCTGGCTTTGCCCGCTGAGGTTTATCGCCGGGGCAACCGCCCACACCTGCCGATGCGTTCCGGGAAGGAACAGTTGTTCTTCTTCCCCATAAGGCTTCTGAAACGAGCATCCCACCGCCAAAGCCAGCCAAGTTAGCGCCAGAACGCCCATTCTGATTTTTCGCATCACTTCGTCCTTGAAGATGTCATTGGTCATTTGTCATTTGTTGCGCCCGTCCGGACCAATGACCAATGACAAATGACCAATGACTATTCTCCTGTCGATCCCACCGCATCCGTCGCAGCGGGTTTATCGCTCTTTTCCTGCGGCTTATCGGCGGCGACCTTCGAGGGCGCTTGGCCTGGACTGTCCGCTCGAGCCGACCAAACACATTCCTCGCCGCCGCGATCGCTGACAAAATAAATCCGATTGTCCGGCGACCAGGAGGGACCGAGATTCAAGCCCACCCCGTCCGTGATCCGGCTCCG
>JBEKXM010000067.1:0-12284 GCA_049512115.1 Tepidisphaeraceae bacterium
CATCGCCGCCGGCGCAAGCGCCAAAAGCGCCCCGACACCCAAGACACCCTTCCAAAACAACGGATTCATGATGTCGCTGTTCCCTCGGTTCCCTCCGACAGCTCCTCGCCGCCCGTGAAACTCATTTATTGCGCCCGCTGCGATATCGCGCCGGCGTTTCCCCCAGGGCTGCGCGGAAGACGCGGGTCATATATTGCACGCTGCTGAAGCCTGTTACCCGCGCCACCTGCTTGATCGTCATGTCCGGGCTCAAGAGCAATTCCTTCACCCGCGCCAGCCGAACCCGCTCGATTTCTTCGTGAATCGTCCGCCCGATCACCCGTTTCAATCGCTGTTGAAGGCTGGCCCGCGACATCCCCATGTGCGACAACACGTCCACGACCCTCAGGCCCTGGCACCCGTTTTCCCGGATATATCGCAGGGTGAGGTTGACCTCATCATCGTCGCTGGCCACCGTATCGGTCGATAGCCGCGTGTAGATCCCGCGGGGGGCAAGCCGCTGGGCATTCGGCGGCGCGGTCTTGCCCTGCATCATTTCATCCAGCAGCGCCGCCGCCGTGTAACCGATGTGTTCCGCGTTGACGTCCACGCTGGTCAGCGGAGGAATCGACAGATCGCACAAATGCTCGTCGTTGTCCGCACCGATGACCGCGACTTCGTCCGGCACCATCGCCCCGCACCGGCGGCAGGCATCCAACACTTGCAATCCTCTCTCATCGTTGCATGCCATTACCCCAACGGGCTTGGGCAAAGAGCCGATCCACTTCGACAGCCGCTCCTGTTCCATTTCCCAATCATCCTCAACGGTCGGATTTTCGGCAGGAAAGACCTCGCAGCTTCCCCCGGATTGGCGAACCAAATTGGCAAAGCTCTCGCCCCGTTCATCCAATCCCGGATGGACTCCGGCGGGCCGCCCGCAAAACGCGAAATTCTTCAGCCCCCGCTCCAGCAGATGCTCCGCCGCCAGCCTGGCGATCTGGTCGTGGTCGGGGCCCACGTACGGGAACGGCAATTCCGCCACGGTTCCGCGCAGGTTAACCACGGGCACACCGGATTTTAGAAGCAACTGGGCGATCTCCGGCGTATCGATGCGAGCCAGAATCCCGTCGCCCCGCCAATTGGTGAGCCAAGGCGGTGGAGGATCGCCCAGGCCGTGCGGATGGAAATACGTCGACCAGCCCCCATGTTCGCGATTGTATTTCGTCACCCCGCGCAGCAATCCTCGGCCATAAGACCCGCTGGTCTCAATCAGCAACGCCACGTGCCGCATCGGAGATCGCACCGGTTCCGCCCGCGGGGCATTGGGCGACTGCCGAGCAGGCCGCTGGGTCGATAACCCTGCCGATCCAGCATCGTCCGATGCCGGTCGCGGTTTGATCCGCGACCCCGGCTTCTTCGCCTCGCGCCGTTTGGTAGCCGATTTCATCAAATTTGACCTGGATGAGGGGGCCAAAAGCTGCCTCCGAACTCTAGGCAATTTATCACGTCGAGACCTTTTCTATACATATCCGATCAAAAATTATAAAAGTTTTACATATTTCTACCATCGCCCGCGGATACTTCTTATTAGAGCCGCTTGTGCGGCCATTTATGCCGGATCCCGGCCACCTTCAGGGTAATAAAGGATGAAACCTTTGCACAAATTCACTCCCAGCGACCGGGGGTGGTTTCAGTATGGTAAACTTCAATGTCGTCAGCGTTCTCCCTTGGGTAGCTTTCCCAAGTTGAATTTGGAGTTGGTATGAGTTGCGTCCGGAGTTCATCCCAAAAGCAAATCTCCAGAGCCGCGCACGCGCCTAAAGGCGCTCACAATGGGGATTGGCTGAATGTGTTGAGCACCGGCGCCCTGGTCGATGGGTCGGCATCCTCCACCGCATCCATCCAGCGGGCAATCGATCTCTGCGGCGGCGGCGGCGGCGGAACCGTCTTTATCCCCGCCGGAAAATATATCGTCGGAACCCTCTGGATGCGCAGCAACGTTACGCTACATCTGGACTCCGGCGCAACGCTGCTCGGCGACTGCGACCCCGATTCCTATCCTATTTGGAAGACCCAATGGGAAGGCCCCAATTCCCGGCCCGCCCACGCACCCATTATCGCCGGCGAAGGACTCACCAACATCGCCGTCACCGGCCGCGGCCTCATCGACGGGCGCGGTCAGCACTGGTGGGACGCCTTCAATCAGGGAACGCTCCGGAACGTCCGTCCGCACATCCTCCGCCTCGTCGATTGCCATGACGTGCTCATCGACGGAATCCATTTCGCCAATTCTCCGCGGTGGACGCTCAATCCCGTGGCGTGCGACAATCTCACGATCACCAAAGTCACCATCCGCAATCCCCCGGATTCGCCGAACACCGATGGCATCGATCCCGATTCGTGCAGCAATGTCCACATTGCCGATTGCCATATCGACGTCGGTGATGATTGCATCGCCATCAAGTCCGGCTGCGAAGAGGACGGGCGACGACTGCTGCGGCCGTGCCAGAACATCACCATCACCAATTGCACGATGCTTCACGGGCACGGGGGCGTGGTGATCGGGAGCGAAATGTCGGGCGGCGTGCGGAACGTGGCGATCACCAACTGCGTGTTCTGCGGCACCGACCGTGGAATCCGGCTGAAATCCCGCCGGGGCCGCGGGAACGCCGTCGAGGACCTCCGCGTGGACAACATCGTCATGGACGAGGTTCTGTGCCCGATCGTTCTGAATCTTTTTTACGTTTGCGGCGCCGCGAAGAACAGCCAGTTGTTCGACCCCGCCCCGCAGCCGGTCAGCCCGGGCACGCCTCAATTCCGCCGGTTGCGGTTCAGCAACATCATCGCGCGCAAGGTGAAATACGCCGCCGCCTTCATGCTCGGACTTCCGGAAATGTTCATCGATGACGTGGTGCTCGACGGAATCTCCGTGTACATGGACGCCGCCCACACCCAGGCCGGATCGCCCGCCATGGCCGCCGGGGTCGCCGACATGTGCCGCGCCGGATTCGTCCTCAAAAACGCCCGCAACGTCAAGCTCCGCCGGATCGACCTCTACGATCAACTTGGACCGGCGATCACGATCAACAATTCCCAGGACATTTTCGTCAGCGACCTCTACGCCAGCGCCGGGGATGGACCCCTTCTCCTGGTCGATGGCGCGGATTCATGCGTCAGCGATGAAGAGGACGCGGTGTACGGCGGCATGCAAACCAGCCAGGAAGGCCAGCGAATTCGCACCTTCACGCGCAACTGGCGTTACGGCCGGCGCCGCAGTTCTGGCGCTGCCAGCGAAGCCGCACTGTCTAAACTCGCCGCCAAGTCCCCCGATCGCAGTTGACCAATTGACTCAATAACTGCCGACCCCCTCAGTAGCGATGCGCCAACGAATCTGAGCGGCTTCCAAGGGAACCGCAACACCGGCGTAATGTGGTAATATTCGAGCGGTATAGTCCGCGGCGGGGCGGTTTGCCGGAACATTCGCGCCATAGACGTAGCTCCGGGCGGCCCCCACGAGGGGTCGAATGCGCGTCATTTCCTGTCTAATCGCGGCGCCGCCGTCCATCCCGTTGGCATAGAGTTCAACTCGCACGGCATCGCCTTCCACCTCGCCGAGATACACTTGAACCTCAAATGAGTGGCTCTGGGCATTGGTCACAACCTTCACGTCGCCAAAGCGCAACGCAGCCCATTTTTCCCTGAGCGTCCGCTGCCAATCGACAATCAGCCTGCCCACGGCCCCTTTATCCGCGGCGCGGGCGCGATAGGCGGCTGCGGCGGGAAGGTAATGCTCCTGCGTATATTGCCGCACCGCGCGATTCGCCGAGAATTGGGGCGTCAACCGGGACATACTCCGGCGAATTCGCGCGACCCACGCGATGGGGATGCCGTTCTGGTCGCGGGCATAAAACTCCGGCACGACCTGCCGTTCCAGCAAATCGTAAAGCGCGCCGGCTTCGGCGGCATCCCAGGCTGGATCATCTCCGTGCTCCTGGCCGTCACCCAAGGCCCAGCCCACTTCAGGCGTGTACGCCTCCGCCCACCACCCATCCAATTCCGATAAATTGAGCCCGCCGTTGACCAGCACCTTCATTCCGCTGGTTCCGCTGGCTTCCCACGGTCGGCGCGGCGTGTTGATCCAGACATCCACGCCCTGGACCAGGCGCTCGGCCAGCAGCATGTCGTAATCACTCAGGAATACCACGCGCCCCCGCAGCTCTGGCCGCCGAACGAAATGGATCCATTCCCGGACCATGGCCTGGCCCGGGCCGTCGTTGGGATGCGCCTTGCCGGCAACGACGAGCTGCACCGGCCGCTGCGAATCGGACACGAGGCGAATCAGGCGGTCCGAATCGTGCAGGAGCAGGTTCGGTCTCTTGTACGCCGCGAATCGCCGCGCAAAACCAAGCGTCAGCGCATTGGGATCGAACACGTGTCTTGCGCCATCGATCTTATCCGGCAACGTGCCTGAAACCGCCAGTTGGGGCGGCAACCGCTGCCGCACGTATTGGACCAGAGCCCGGCGCGCCGCGGCGCGGCATTGCCAAAGCTCATTATCGGGCACTCGTCGTATGTCGTGCTCAAGGGTTTCGGTTTCACCCATCCAGCGATCCTGGCCGGCGAATTTGGTCCAGAGATTGTCCGCTTCGGGCGAATCCCAACTGGGCGTGTGGACGCCGTTGGTCACGTATCCAATCGGCACCTCATCCAGAGGCCAGCGCGGAAACAACGATGCAAAAATCTGCCGGCTCACCGCCCCGTGCAGCCGGCTCACCCCATTGACCGCGCCGCTGCCGCGAAGCGCCAGGTACGCCATGTTGAAGTATTCAGCTGGATCGTTCGGATTTGCCCGGCCCAGGGCGAGCAGATCTTGCAGCGAAATGTGCAGCCTCTCCTTGGCGTACCAGCCAAGATATTGCTCCATCAGCGCGGGACTAAATCGATCGAAACCGGCGGCGACGGGCGTATGGGTCGTGAAGAGATTGCCGGCCCGGGTAACCGCCAGAGCCACCTCGAAGGGCTGGCCGTTCTCTTCCATGAATTTTCTCGCCCGCTCCAGGACGGCGAAAGCGGCATGCCCCTCGTTAAGGTGGCAAACTTCGGGCTGAATGCCAAGAGCGCGGAGAAGCCGCCATCCGCCAAGCCCCAGCACCAATTCCTGCTGAATGCGCAGCTCCGTGCCTCCGCCGTACAGTTCGCTGGTGATTCCGCGATGAATGGGAAAATTCGCCGCGTCGTTCGCATCCAGCAGATAAAGTTTCACCCGGCCGACCTGCACCTGCCAGGCGCGCAGCCAGGTGGAATAGCCCGGTGACTTGATCTCCAGCCGCAACCACTCTCCATTGGGCTGTCGCAGCGGCGTGATCGGCAACTGGCCCGGATCGTTGTAGGGGAAAAACGCCTGCTGCGATCCATCCTTGTCTATGGCCTGACGAAAATACCCCTGCTGATAGAGCAGCCCGATGCCGACGATCGGTACGCCCAGATTGCTGGCCGCCTTGAGCTGATCGCCGGCGACATTTCCAAGTCCCCCTGAATAGATCGGCAGCGCTTCGCTCAGCATGTATTCCATGCTGAAATAGGCAACGCAACTCAGCGGCGAGTGCGCATGTTTTCGTCCAAACCAAGCCGTGCTCTGGAGCGCTTGCCGTTTGTCTCTCACAAGCTCGTTGACTTTGGTCCGAAAGGCGGCGTCGCCCAGGGCGCGCACAAGCTGCTCGCGCGCCACGGTTTGCAGCACCAGCCACGGATTTTGCGTCAACTCCCACAGCACCGGATCAAGCTGACGCCACAACGTATCGGCGCCATGATTCCAGCAAGAGTGCATGTCCAGAGCCAACTCGGCCAGTGCATCGAATCCATCCACATCCGCAGCTTGAGAGGCATAGATCGAGGTCGGCGGGGGGTCTTGATTGCTCATAAGATTGGAGAATTACAAATGGCTGTAGGGTCTTTTGGGCATTGGCTTAACTTACATCCAGTCGGGGTGACCGGACACCAGGAGCTATTATCGCGGCAGTTGGCTGTCCGCCGGCTCGTTACCAAACGGAACATCCTCCAATGGGTCGGCGCCGAACCAAAGGATATTCGCATCGGGATCCTTGATCTTCATGTCTAGCGCCCAAGGCTGGTTGGTTGGCCGCTGAACCACGGTAACATCGGCGCGCAATCGAATTTTGTCCCACACAGACACCAGAATCGAGCCACCGATCCAGACACAGCCCCAGGCCACTGGCTGGCGGCGCTGAAGCATGATCGCGTGACCGTCGCGCGAAACTGACGCAATGTGGGACGAATCTGTCTCGCCGCCCCAGTCGAGCTTAAAGCCGAGCACGTTGCGGTAGAAGCGGATACTGACCTGCATGTCGGAAACGGTCAAGACAGGAATCGTATTCTCGACATTGCAGCCCGCACCAACTTCGCCGTTGACGCTCTCGTTCGCTGTCGGCATACCGCATCCCCTTCATGGGCTCGAGACATCATCGCAAGGAATCATTGGAGCGGCAAGCTTTTCCGCGCCTGGCGACCGACCAAACCTTCCCGCAGACCATGCTTACTGGCCCATGCCCCGGCGTTGAAGTAGTCGCAGCGGCGGAATACGGCAGCGTCAGGGTAAGATGCATTTTAGCTATACGCGGGGGCGTCTTTCCAATCCTGCGACATATTGAACCAATCGCATTATCCAACAAACATTGACAAGTATTAGAATCGGCGGCGTCTTAATTTTGAGGACAGGCGATTGGCCAAAGACGCGGACCGATGGAGAGAATTATTGCGGCGGCATGGTCCGGCGTTGCTGCTGTTCGCGCGGCAATGGTCGGCAACCCACGCCGATGCCGAAGACGCCGTCCAGAGCGGGTTCGTCCGGTTCTGGGAAACTTGGCGCCGGGCGCGGGATGAAATGGCGTATCTGTATGCATGCGTGCGAACAGCGGCGATGGACATCGGGCGCGGTCAACGGCGGCGCCATCAACGTCAGCACGCTGCCGCAAGGCCCGAGGAATCGGCCTTTGAATTTATCGCCGAACGGGCGGAACGTCAGACGCGGATTGAATCGGCTCTTAACCAGCTTCCCGCCGATCAACGCGAAGTCGTGGTCATGAAAATCTGGGGCCAGCTGACGTTCGCACAAATCGGCGAAATTCAAGGTGTTCCGATGAACACCGCCGCGTCACGCTATCGATTGGCGCTGCTGCGTCTGGCGGCCGATCTCGCCGAGGAGATGAGTTATGACTGAACAGAACGATCAACTCGAAAGGGACCTGGCGAACATGCGTCCACGGGCGCTTGGTCCGGAATTGATCGGACGCATTGAATCGGCCATCGCCGCCAGCAGCGTTCGGAGATGGGCAGATCGCCTGCTGGTGTGCGCAATGGGCGCCGGATCGCTGGCGGCGTGCGTGATCGTGGGCATCCTAACGATGAGCGGCCACACGCCGGTTCCCCGACCCTCCCCGGCACAAACGATCGCGCAGGTGCCGTCGATCGGGAGTTACACCCGGGCTTTGGCTCGCGCGGATAACGATTGGATCGACCTGGCAAAGTGATAGAGGAATCATCCCATGCGACTACATCTTCCCAGGCGACGAATCTGGCGATTTAGCATTTATCTTGTCTCACTGGTGCTGGTGCTGATCGCCGCCGATTTGATCCTGGTTCAAGTTCGTCGAAACTTCTCCTTGGGCTATGATACGACGCGAATCGTCGGCCCGGTGATGCCGGATGGGAGGATCGACTATTTGAGCGTGTTGGACGCGCAAGCTGCCGAGGGCGTAACCTATCAAAACAACGCCGCGGTGCCTTTCCTGGAGGCGGTTGGCAGATCGGGCCTGTCGGGGACGCAGCCGCCGGATGGCATTACCGACAAGCTTGGCATGCCGCATCTGCCTGAGCACGGAGATTATCTGCTCCGATACGAGGATTTCATCAAACAACAGGGTGCCACGTCGGCGGGGGCATATCCGGCCGATCTGCCGACAACCTGGCCGGTGACCATCAGTCCGCTGGCGGCGCAGTGGGTCAGGGCCAACGACCATCCGCTGGAATTGCTGGTGGAAGCCTCCAAACGATCGCGATTCTTTATTCCATTTGATGGCGGCAATCGGCCCAAGGTGATTGTGTCCGTGCTCTTGCCGTACGTGAGCCTGTTTCAGGAAAGCGGCCGGCTTCTACTGATGCGGGCGATGATTCGGCTGAACGCGCGTGACATCGCCGGCTTTCGCGAGGATTTGCTGGCCACGCATCGCCTGGCGCGGCTTCTGGGCCAATCCCCGACGGCCGTGGAGCGTATTCAGGCACGGGAATCGCTAGAAATCCCCGCGTGCCAGGCCGGCCGCGTTGCCGCCGCCAGCGGGAAACTTTCCGCGGATCAGGCGCGCTCCTTGGCGGCCGACCTTGCCGGGCTGGGCGATCTGCCTCCGATGAGCGATATGATCGACGGCGAACGGTTCTTGGTGCTGGATGTACTCCAGGCGCTGGCGACGAGTCCACCGGATCGGGGCGCGGAACTGTACAACGGAATAATGGGAAGCGACGCGCTCGGACCGCCGAACTTCTGGTTCCGCTTTGCCCCGCTGCCCTACGAGGCCGCGATGCGGCGTATGAACCATTGCTACGACGGCGCGCTGGCTGCCACGCAATTGCCGAACTATCCTCGCCGAATCGCCGCCATGAACTTGTGGGAGGAAGATAATGCCAAATCCTCCAGTGGTCTGTTCGTGTTTAACGTCCTTTCTCCCGGTTTTCCGATCCGCCAATTGCTTCTCTCTGTGGTTCGCATGGAACAGCGGGAGGAAACCAGTCGAACGCAAATGCGCCTCACGCGGATCGCGCTTGCGCTGGCGGCGTACAAGGCGGACCATCGCGGCTATCCGCACTCGTTGGACGAACTTTCACCCGCGTATCTACCAAAGATCCCGAACGATCCATTTTCCGAAAAGCCGCTGGTTTATGCCGCAACCTCGGACGGCTACGCGCTTTATAGCGCCGGCCCGAACATGACCGACGACGGCGGCACGAGAGACGATATCAAGGCGAACGTGCCATAATCGCCGGCGAAAATCAAACACCCTATCAAATGGAGCAAATCTTATGCGGACATGGATACGGATTTCCAAACTGATTGTTATCACAATGATTATTCAATACATATCATTTTGTTTCGGCCAGGAAAATAACCAGCCGTCGACAGAGCCTTCCGCAACGGCGCAGCCGTATGTCCTGGCTCTGTCCAATGAGAGCTTCAATCATCCCGAGCATTCAAGCCCCGGGTTTAAGTGCGGCATGGATCCGAATGCCACCAGTTCGGGCAAGCCGGCCCTGCTTCTTTTCTCGACGACCGCCAATCCCGTGGCGGATGGTAACGCCTTTTGTCGAGTCGATGTTACACGTTTCGTCGGAAGACGCGTGCGGATTTCCGCGATGCTCAAAGGCGCGAACTTGGCCAACTGGGGCGGAATCGCGATGGCAGGGATTGCCCAGAATGGCAAATGGGTGCGATTTGACACGTTGAGCAATCAACTGCTGAATGGAGCGATAAATCGACCCCTCCGCGGCACGACCGATTGGTCCAGAGTCGAAATTGTTTCTGATATCCCCAGCGACGTTTGGCGGCTGATGGTTGGGCTGCAAATGAAGGGATCGGGCCGGGTTTGGATCGATGACGCAAAAATCGAAGTGGTTGGAAATGACGTTCCGACGACGGATGACCAGAACCCGCATCTTTATAGTGATTATGCGCCCAAATACTCGCTGGCAATGGACCCGGCGACAACTCGCGACGGCCATGCGGTGGTCTGCGTGACGCCGCACACCCCACCGCGCGGGGCACACTCGTGGTATGGGTTGGTCGATCGCCAGCCGGACCAGTATCTCGGGCATCGGATTCGCCTTTCAGCCTGGATGAAGTGTGAGGGAACCAGTCAAGCGCACCTGAGTCTGGTCGCCGCGATGCCGGGACGGCAGTCCGATCGCGAAATCGACAATCAAGCAGGCCAGCCGGCATTTCGTCTCACGGCGGTTTGGCAGCATTATGAGGTGACCGGGACAGTCCCAGCCAACGCCCAATGCCTCACCGAGGGGGATTTTCTGTTCGGCGGCGGAAAGGTCTGGATCGACGACATGCAAGTCCAGATCATCGACAATCCCCATCTCCCGAACTCTGCCTATGACACCGCAACGTATCGATGATAGGTTGAGGCGCATTGACGCGAAGCCTCATTCGAATATTGAGCGTGCTGAGTTGCCTGTGCTTTCTGGCTATCGGCGAGGCGGTGGCGCGCGCCGATGGGTTGGTGGCCGACATATTCGGCCGAGACGTGGCGTCGTTCGGATTGACCGTTCCCGATTGGGAAGGGTACATGGCCAATCCGGCGATCCGGTTCACCATCATGCCGCCGCCGCAAGCGATTTCGCCACTGAGGGTGACGCTTAGCACCGCGGAACCGAGGCTTTATTTCGATCTGCCCAGCCAGGCGCTTGCACAAGGCGCGCGCAAGGAGTTGGTTTTTACCAGCGTAACGCCGCAGGCAGTTTCCATCGCGGTCTTTCCCGCCCGCAAAAAGCGAAATGAAGAGACTTCGCTGAGTATTCTGTTGGTCGACGGCCGCGGCCGGCGGGGGCAAATCATTGTACCCATCCATATCGTTGCCATTGAAAGCCATGATCGTTCTCAGACGTTTCCGATATCGGTGGATTTTTCACGGGACCGGACCGGGTTCTACCGCGACGCCGGGCACCGGGCCGTCTTCCAGCAGGCGGCGCAGGATTGGGTGTTCTATCTGCAAGACGTGCAACTCCAGCCGGTGGCGGCTGGTACGGAAAGGACGTGGATTTTTGAACCCAACGGCTTCAAGAAAAGCAATTTGGTGACCAACGCCATACCTTGGATCGGACGTCAGGACCGACCTCCGCGATCATTTCGACGGGGTCGTCGATCCCGTGAGCCTGCACGGCGCGTTCGGCAACGAATACCACCGCAAAACACCTTACGGGTAAGGGATGTGGTCTGGCTCAATTCGCCTTCCGCCTGATCGGATGCCAGCATGCGGTATGATTCAAATCGCCATCGACGGTGGCCCATTGGACCAATTCGGGGCGATAGGGTTTTCCCGTGTGATAAATGAAAACGCGGCCGTCGTCGGTGCCCACCAATACATCCGCCAGGCCGTCGGAATCGATATCGGTAATGGTGGGTTGGCTGCGCGTGCTGGTGGCGCCGGGAAGCATGTCGGTCATGGTCACGGTTCCATCAGCGGCGCGGTGGACCCAACATGTTCCGACGAAAAAGTCCATGGTCCCGTTGCCTTCGAAGCTGGCGATGCTGACACCGTAGCCGGCCGTCTGCGGGGGCAGCGTTGCGATAATTCCGTCGGCATTTCCAAATCCCGAGCCGTCGCCGTGGAACGCCCGCAGGGTATGGTCGCGGCAATAGAAGACCATCTCCGCACGGCCATTGCCGTCCAGATCGGCCAGCGACACGGGACCGGCGAAGGGCAGCCCTTCCTTCAGAATGCTCGTGGATAATTCCCTTGTTGGAACCGCGCGCATCGGATGGTTGCGTTGAGCTTCGTGTTGCTTCGCCTTCTCCGGGTCTTCCGGGTAAGTTGAACCAAATCGCTGCCCGTCGGCCGTCCAGGCGAGCAGGCGGCCCTGGCCATCGGGCAGGACGATTTCCATCTTGCCGTCGCCAAGCAAGTCGCCCATCACCGTCGAAAAACCCGACTGGCCTCCGCACGGCTGCGGCCAACCCGGCAGCATGTGGCCGAAGCGGTCGTAGCCGAACACGATGGAATTACCCGTCTTGAAGTCGTTGGGCCTTGGCGCGGCCTGATAAAATTTGAGTTCTCCGTCACCGCTGGCATCGCCGATGCACACGTCAAACCCGGAGATAAGGTCCCACTGCATGCGCGATCGGCTGATCACGCCCTTGCTCACCTGGGCATATCCTCCGAGAAGCTCGATCGGACCATTCTTCTGCAGGCTGGCCACGGTAACGGGTACGTCCGGGTCGGGCTTCCAATCCCCAACCTTAAGCGTCTGCACCGATCCGTCGCCGCGAATCACGAACAAGGCGCGATCCCATAATGCTTTCAAATTCGGCCCCGGCGTGACGATCACGTCTTTCCCGTCGATTTTCACCAGGCTCGGCGAGCTATACCAATATTCGCTGAATTTCGGGTTTGATTTCTGGCCCGCGCGGCGCGTTTCAACCGAAGCAATTTGCACGGGGAAACCCGCTACGGGAGTGCCATCGACATAGAACGCATAGATCAGCGCCGCCAAGGTCGGGTGCGGATGCACCGCTG
>JBEKXM010000068.1:0-12210 GCA_049512115.1 Tepidisphaeraceae bacterium
CGGGGTCGTCGGCGCGGAACGTAAAACCGGTGACGCCGTCGCTGACCAGCCTGGCGGTGCCGCCATGGTCCGGCACGAGCGCGGGCAGATTGACCTCCATCGCCTCCAGCACCGCCAACCCGAACGCCTCGACGGGGCAGGTGTGCAGCAGCAGGTCGGCCTTGGCCAACTCCGCGGCGACGTTGTCAACATATCCGGCGAACTGGACGTTGGGATGGGTCTTGGCAGCGCGCGCCCGGAGTCGTTCCAGGTCCGGGCCCCAGCCGAAAATCCGGAACGTGACGTCCCCCAACTCCGCCCCCCGGCGGTCCAGCGCGTCCAGCAGCAAATCCACCCGCTTGGGCGGATCGATCCGCGAGACCACCGCAACCGTCCGCACCCCGTCGCGATCGTACTCCGCCCGCCGCGCCATCGACGCCATCTGCTGTTCAGTCAGGAAATTCCCCACCACCGCGATCCGATCCGCGCGGACGCCATGATGGATCATCCGCTCCTTGGAATAATCCGAAACGGTGACGAACGTCATGTCAAACGCGTTGAAATTCGCAAGGCCGGCGAAATCCTCCCGCTCGTCGCCTCCCCCGTGAATCATTTGAACGTGCCGGATTCGCCGGCGAAGAAACAAATTCAACACCATGCAGATGGCGGAATACCTCGGCAGCGTTGAGACGAACGTCAGGCAATCAAACTGCCGAAGGATTCCCCAGAGCAACGGGATCAGTTTGGGAATGCTCTGAAAAGATCGTGTTTCAAAGCCGAGTTTGCGCGCCTGGTCCAGGGCCGGACCGCGCGGTCCGATGAATATGATCTCAAAATCGCCGGCCAGGCCTTGCGCGGTGGCCAGGGCCATGCGTTCGGTTCCGTACATTTCACTGCTGTGAAGTGCGTAAATGAGCGGAGTGCAACGGGTGAGCGCGGTATTATGCCGGCGCGAAGAGCTCGCGATAGCGCCGGAGGGCGGAGCCGGCACCGTACTCATTATGGACTTTACCAACTGCATTCTCGACCATCCGGTTGAACAGTTCCGCCGGAGCTTCCTTCAACTCCACAAGCCGCTGCGCCAGGTGATCCGCATCATCGGCGCGGAACGTGAATCCGCACACGCCATCCTGAATCAGCACCGCCGTTCCGCCCTTGTCGGGCACCAGCGCCGCCAGATTCACCGCCATCGCCTCCAGCACCGCCAGGCCGAACGTCTCCACCGCGCAGGTGTGCACGAGCAGATCGGCCTGGGCCATTTCGCCGGCGACGTTATCGCTGAACCCGGCGAACTGGACGTTCGGATGCGTGCGGCCAGCGCGCTCCCGCAAATTGTCAATCTCCGGTCCAACTCCGAGAATTCGGAACGAAATGTCGGACAGTTCCTGCCGCCGGCGATCCAACGCATCCAGCAGCAAATCCACCCGCTTCAGGTGATCGACGCGCGATACGATCAATGCCCGTCGCACGCCGGGTAAATTATACCTCGGCCGCTTGGGAATCTCTCCAAGCTGGGCCGGCGTCAGGAAATTCCCGATCACCTCGATTCGATTCCGAACTCCATGGTCGATCAGCCTTTGCTTCGACCATTCCGAAACCACTACAAACGTAATATCGAATAAATTGAGGACCTTCTTTCGGGCGTAATCCTTGTCGATGCCCGACCCGCCGTGGAGGACCTGGATATGCCTTATCTTCCGCCTAAAAAAGAGGTTAAGCGCTATGCAGACCAGGTGATAGCGCGGGCCGGTCCCGACGAACGTCAGCGACGGGTATTGTTTCAACAGAGGCATGAGCACGCGCGCCAGGTCCATGCTGGTGCGGTATTGGCGGGTTTGAAAGCCCAGCCGCCCGGCTTCGATCAGGCCCGGCCCCGGGGGTCCGATAAAAATCGTCTCGAATTCCTCCGCCAATCCCTGCGCCGTCGCCAGCGCCATTCGTTCGGTGCCGTAAAGCTGGCTGCTGTGCAGGACGTAAAGGACGGGATGGCGATGGGTGCCGGGCATATCACACGGAGTTTACCGGAGCAAACGCATGCTGGTATCTCTTCAGCGATGCCGCCGCCGATAGGCGCGTCTGGAGCGCTTGGGCCGCGTTGGCCGTCACGCGGTTGAGAAGTTCCGGGTCGGCGTTGCGCAACTCCACCAATCGCCGCGCCAGGTCCCGCGGATCGTTGGCACGGTATTTGAACCCGCTGATGCCCTCTTCGACAAGTGTGGCCGGCCCCCCTTCGTCGGCGACCAGCACCGGAATCCGCGCCGCCATCGCTTCGATCACCACCATTCCGAACGCTTCGGTTGGACAGGGATGAATGAGCAGGTCGGACCGCGCATACCGCTCCTGCACGTCGTGCACGAAGCCCAGGAAATGCACGTTGGAATTTCTGGTTTCGGCCCGGCGGCGCAGCGGTTCCAGCAACTCCCCGTCGCCGGCGATCTCAACGGGGAAATCCGCCAACTCCGGCCGGCAATCCACCGCGTCCAGCAGCAGGTCGAACCGTTTCGCTGCCGCCAGCCGCCCTGCCGATACCGCCCGCTTCACCCCGCCCGTGAATTTCCCGCGTTTGGGAACCGCCGCGATCTGCTCCGGAAGCAGAAAGTTCGGCGCCACCTCGATCCGATCCGCGCGGCAGCCGTGCTCGATCAACTTCCGCTTCACGTATTCCGAAACCGCGATAATCGT
Source organism: Tepidisphaeraceae bacterium (assembly GCA_049512115.1). GTDB lineage: Bacteria > Planctomycetota > Phycisphaerae > Tepidisphaerales > Tepidisphaeraceae > PALSA-1353. The sequence continues at coordinate 2,662 of JBEKXM010000068.1, forward strand.
GATGTCCAACGGATTCAGATACCTGATCCGCCCGAAATCCTTCTCCTCTTCGCAACTCCCGTGGTTCACGTAAACGTGCCTGATCTGCCGGCGGTATATCACGTTCAATCCCATGCACATCAGCGTGAAGCGCGGCAACGTCGAGGCAACAGTCAGGGATGGATAGGTTTGCAACAGCGGTCGGATCGTCTGAATCAGTCCCTTGGTGGTCTGAAAATAGCGTGTCTCGAATCCGAGGCGTTGCGCCTCCCACATGGCCGGGCCGCGAGGTCCGATGAAAATCGTGTTGAACTGCCCCGCCAATCCCTGCGCCGTCGCCAACGCCATGCGTTCCGTGCCATACATCTCGCTGCTGTGCAGGACATACGCCAGCGGATGCCGCGCCTTCACCTGAGAGTCGTACAATTCTCCAACCTTGCTTGTGGATGCTTCGATGGGCATACACACCATCCGCCACGTGCGGCCGCAGTTTGACTCGCAAGTCTCCAACCTTCAAGGTACTTAGAACCGCCGCCGCAAAATAAACCCGCTGGATGAAGCAAACATGAAGCGAAGATGAAACGTGGAGTCTGCCGTCTGCGAAATTTGGAGCGACGCGCCGCCGATCCGACGTGTGTCAATTGTCACTTGACTTGAAGTGACTTTGCCACGTAAAGTACTTCCAAGGAGTTTCGACGATGGAGCTACAACGCGCCTTGACGCAGATCGACGACATTCGCCGGCAGATGGGCCTTACCCGGCAGTTCCGCGGGTTTCGGGCAGCGACCACGCTGTTCACGGGAGCCGCGGCCCTCGCGGCGGGGTTGTGGCAGTCGTGGCAATTGCCTGATGCGGCGAATTATCCAGCGCGGTTCGTCTGCCTCTGGGTTGGTGTGGCCGCGGTGTGCGCCGGCGCGTGCGGCGCGGAAATCGTTCGGCGGTATCGCCGTTGCGATTCCTCGTCGCAACGGGAGTTGACACGGTCGGCGGTCGAGCAATTTTTGCCTTTCGTGTTGGTCGGTGGATTGCTGACGCTCGTGCTATGCCAACATGCCGTCGAGGCGGATTGGATGTTGCCGGGGCTGTGGCAGATTTTATTTGGCCTTGGACTTTTGTCGTTGCGGCATTTGTCTCCGGAGCCGATCCGTTTTGTCGGCGCGTTTTATATTCTCTGCGGGCTGGCCAACCTGAGCGGAGGCGCGGCGCATGTTTCGCCCTGGTGCATGGGCGTGCCGTTTGGCGCCGGTCAGACGGCCAGCGCACTGATTCTTTACTGGTATCTGGAGCGCCGTCATGCCGCGTGATCCAACCGATCCCAAACGCACCCCCGGACGATACGCCTATGACGGGCTGGCGCGAGTCTTCCACGAGAAGGCGCGCCTCAGCATTCTCTCGTCGCTGGCGGCAAACCCCGAAGGCCTGCTGTTCACCGAACTGCGGACGTTGTGCAGTCTGACCGATGGCAATCTGAGCCGGCAGATCCAGTTCCTGCAATCGGCACGACTGGTCGAAGTATGGAAGCGATTTCACAACAATCGGCCACAAACGCTTTGTCGCCTGACCAATGAGGGGCGCGCCCGGTTTCTCGAATACATCGGCGAACTGGAGAAGGTCGTGGCCAGCGCTCAGCTTTCGGGGGCGGAAGCAGCCGCCTCGAAGCGCTCTCGGCGTGACCCGCCCGCCCTGGGGCGCACCGTTCCCTCTTTCTAAACGACCCTACGAAGATATGGAATTTTGGTGTATTGATTAGCTTTGCCATATAAAGGTATTTGGCGTTTAAAGCTGGAGGTCATGATGCCCAACAGTCGGACCGAATTTCCCGGGCCAGCCATCGGGCGTTCACTGTTTGTGAAATTCATTCTCCCGGCATTGACCGAGGCCACGAGTCCGTACTGGCGCCCGATCAAATATTCCCTCTTTCCGCCACTGGGGCTGGCCACGTTGGCCGCGTTTTTGCCTCCTGATGATCGCGCAGTGATTGTTGATGAACATGTGCAGGCTCTGGACATGAGCGACCGGCCGGACTTGGTTGTCATTCAGGTCTACATCACCAACGCCTACCGCGCTTACCGAATTGCCGATCAGTACCGTGCCGAGGGCGTGTTTGTCGTCCTTGGCGGACTCCACGTCACTTCGCTGCCGCATGAGGCTCAGATACACGCTGACGTCATATTCCTCGGACCAGGCGAGCAAACATTCCCGCAATTCATTGAAGATTTTCGCGCGGGACATCCGCGGCAACGTTACGTTTCCACGGCCGGCCGGTCGCTCGACCGCCTCCCGCCGGTGCGACGGGACCTGATCCAACGCAACCGATATCTGGTGCCAAATTCCATCGTCGTCACGCGCGGGTGTCCGATGCACTGTGATTTTTGTTATAAGGACGCGTTCTTCGAAGGCGGCCGCTCTTTTTATACTCAACGCGTTGACGACGCCCTTGGCGAAATCTCCCGCCTTCCGGGCCGGCACCTCTATTTTCTCGACGATCATCTCCTGGGCGACCGGCGTTTCGCCGCAGCGCTGTTCCACGCAATGCGCGGCATGAACCGGCTCTTTCAGGGAGCGGCAACCGTCGATTCCATCCTTCGCGGCGATCTTATCCAAAAGGCGGCCGAGGCTGGACTTCGCAGCATCTTCGTCGGATTTGAGACCCTCACGCCCGGCAATCTCCGGCGCAGCAACAAGCGCCAAAATCTGGGACGCGATTACAAAGCCGTCGCCGACCGGCTACACCAGCTCGGCATCATGATTAACGGCAGTTTCGTTTTCGGCATGGACGACGACGGCCCCGACGTTTTCCGCCGCACGGTCGATTGGGCCATCGACCATGGAATCACCACGGCGACATTTCACATCCAGACACCCTATCCGGGAACGCTGTTGTTCAAACGGATGATGGCCGAGGGCCGGTTAACGTCGCTCGATTGGAATCTCTACGACACGCGCCATGTCGTTTACAGGCCCGCCCAACTTAATCCGGTGAATCTGAAGGACGGCTATGACTGGGCTTACCAGGAGTTCTACCGCTGGCCATCCATTGCGCGAGCCTCTCTCCATCACGGTGGTCTCAAACATCAGGCCAAGCATTTCTTTTACGCAGCCGGATGGAAGAAATTTGAGCCGGTTTGGGACTGGATCATCCGCGCGCGGCGCTTGGCCTGGACGACGCCGCTACTGGAGGCGGTTTTGTCGAAGGTATCGGGAGAGGGCAACTCCGCCGCCGAGATCAAGTTCAAAACGGCAGCGACTGATCCATCCAATCATCGTTGCGCAACACCTGTTTGCGGTTAAAGCTGGCAAGCCTTTCCGCGCGGGACTGGGCGATGGCGATCAAGCGCTCCGCGCCGATGGCGCGCCAGCTCAGGCGAAGCCGCGGAACGTGCCGAACCAACAGGTCGTCCTGGGCACAGGCGAACATCTGCGCGCAGCCGGGGTCTCCCTGCCGGGCGGCGCGGCCGAAAAGCTGGCGATCCACGCGCCCCGAACCATGCGGCTCGGTCGCGATCACGTGCAGCCCACCCAACTCCACCACCCCGCGCCCCAGCTTGATGTCCGTACCCCGGCCGGCCATGTTCGTGGCCACCGTGATTCTCCCCGGTTGTCCCGCCTCGGCGACGATCGACGCCTCCTGCGCCGTCTGCGTCGCGTTCAACACCCGATGGGCCTTGCCCTGCGCCGCCAGACGCTGGCTTACCTCCTCCGATGCCAGCACGCTCCGCGTCCCCACCAGCACCGGGGCCCCCGTCTGGTTGATTTCGCACACCCGCGCTATCACCGCTTCCCATTTCTCGTTCAACGTGTCGAACATCCGCAAACCAAGATGCTTTCGGATGCACGGCTTATTGGTCGGGATGCGCACCGTCGGCCGGCGGTAAATCCGCCACATTTCGCCCCGGGCTTCCCACGCCGTCCCGGTCATGCCCGCCATGATCGGGTATTGCCGGAAAAATCGCTGGAAACTCAGCCGAGCCAGGTTCTCCTTGTCCGCGGTGACCGGAACGGCTTCCTTCACCTCGATCGCCTGGTGCAGACCGTGACGCCACGACCGGTCCGCCAGAACTCGCCCGGTGAATTCGTCGATGATCTGCACCTTCTGCTCCGCGTTGATCAGATAATGCTCGTCGCGCGTGAAGCAATGCCGGGCGGAAAGCGCCTGAACGACCAATTCCTCACGCCGACGCTTTCCTTTCCAGAATCCCCCGTCGTGCTCGCACAGCACGTCCAGCCGCTCTTCCCCACGCTGGGTCAAATCCACTTGCCGCAACGTCCGGTCAATCTTGAAATCGCGGTTGGCCTCCAACTGCGTGGCCATCGCATCGGCGCGCTCGTAGAGCGAGGCGTTTCCCTCCTCCTCCGGAGAATTGGAAATGATCAGCGGCGTGACGCCCTCGTCGATCAGCAGGCTGTCCGCTTCATCGACGATCACCTTCCACAGTCCCGGCACCAACAGCGGGCTTCGCTGCGCCCCGGACATCAGCGACCCCACCACCGTCTGCGTCGACGAGCGCAAACTGCCCAACGCAATCTGATCGCGCAGGAAGTCCGCGACCAATTCCTTGCTCGTGACGTAGACCACGTTTCGGCGGTAATGATCGAATCGCTCTTGGCGCGTCGTTTCGTGAATCACGTGGCCCACGTTCAGCCCGAGCATCCGGTAAACCGGGCCCATTTCCTCGGCATCGCGGCCAACCAGATAATCATTGACCGTGATGATGTGCACCGGCTTGCCATGCCAACTCCACACGGCCGCGGCCAGCGAAGCGGCGAGCGTCTTGCCCTCGCCCGTGGCCATTTCCGTCATCAGGCCCCGCAGCATGGCCAGCGCGCAGGCGATCTGAACCGGAAAAGGCCGTAGCCCGATGGCCCGCAGCGCCGCCTCCCGCGCAATCGCCAAAGCCCGGTCCAGAGCGTCCCCCTCCAGCCGGCCCAGCCGCGCCAGGTCGCGCGACGCCGATGCCTCTTCGCTGAATCGCCGTCCCCCCAACGTGTGAATCTCCGGTTCCAGTATCTCGATCCGCTCGGCCTGCTCCATCAGCCCGGGCAGCACGCGGCGCTTGTTCTTGGCCCAACCGACAAACCCGCTGAAAAACTGATCCAGACCCCGAAGCTCCGGCGCTTTCACCCGCCGGGCGTCGAAGATCGACCACAGATCGTCCGAAACCACCGACATGCCTACATCCACTTCTTCGTATCATGCGACTGGAACAACTGGAGGAGCTTGTTGGTCCACTGCCAGGCCAGCGATTGGCGACCGACCGTCAGGCGCACAAACGCCCGCTGGCCCGCATAGATTTCCCGGCCCGCATTGTCGAGCGTCACCCATGCCTCGAACGTTGGGATCTGCGTGCGAACACCGTTCGGATCGCGCGGATCCACCGGGATGTCTCCACTCCCGCGCGCTCCCAGCGCCGGATGCACCAATTCCATCACCCCCGCCGGCGGCAACCTCAGCTTCCCGCCGGGAATCGCCTGGCCCAGCCTCCCGGCCAGGCGGACTTCAACCTTCACGCCCTCGATCCGATGAATCAACTCGAAATCCGTCTGCTCGATGTCCCCCTTGATCACCAGCTTGTCCAGGACCGCCACCCGCCCGATCTCCTGCCCGCGCTGCACGTAGGCGCCGGCCAACTCGTGCAGGTTCGGCGCCACCAGCCGGCCCGCGAACGGCGACGTGATCGTCAGCTCTGACTCCTGCCGTTCGGTGTCCTTCAATTCATTCTGGATCACTTTCAGGTCTTCGCTGTCCTTGATGAATTCGATCTGGTCCTCGACTCGGGCCTGGCGCATCTTGGCGTCGATCTCGCGGACCTTGGCGTTGTAAATGACCAGGTTTTGCCGAACCTCCGGATCGTCAAGCTGCACGATCGTATCGCCGGCGTTGACGAGTTGGCCGTCATGCGCCACGACCGCGACGACGCGCCCGCCCGCCGCGGATTTCAGCATCCCGCTTTGCACGATTCCATCGGCGTTGACCGGATCGTCCGGCTGCACGATGCCGGCGAATTCAACGTGTACCGGAAAACGCACCTGGAACACCAGCAACACCACCGCCGCCGTGACCAGGAGGCTGAAGGAAATCGCCCGCTTGCGCTTGCGGTAAAGCTCCGGATCGAGCGCCAGATATTTCACGAGCTGGAACATCGGCACGCATCCCCACGTGATCACCCCGCCGATCGCCATCAGCACGCCGATGATCGGAACCTTGGTGAAGACGATGACCACGATCATGATGCCGATGAACACCCGGTAAATGCTGCTGGCGATGGCGTACGTCAGCAACCAGATTCGCTGCCCGATCGGCGGAAGCGGTTGCTGGAGCTTGAGCCGGAAAACGTGCCGCTTGATCAGCCCCAGCGAATATTCCGTGCTCTTCTGCCGCAGATTGGGAATCTCCAGCAGGTCCGACAGGATGTAATAACCGTCATACCGCAGCAGCGGATTGGCGTTGAAGATCACGGTCGAAACGCTGGCGACGAACATCGCGTTGTAGGCGAGTTGGCTGAGAAGGGGATACGCCTCGGCATTGGTGAACCGCCAGACAAACGCGCACAGCGCGGCGACGAACAGCTCGACGATCATCCCCGCCAGCCCCACGAATGCCCGCTCCCATTTGCTCGCAAACGACCACGCCGTTGACGCATCCACGTACGGCGTCGGCACCAGCACCAACAGCATCAGGCCCAATTCATGGCATTCGCCCCCAAACCGCCGGCAGGCAAACGCGTGGCCCAATTCGTGAATCGACTTGATGACCACGAACGTCGCGTACAGAAGAAAGACGTTTTCAATATTGTGTTGAAAATCGAGCGTGCTCCCCGCCGCGGCTTTCAACTGCTCCCAGTGCGGCAGCACCACGGCCAGCGCCAGGCCCATCACCACCAGCCAGACCATCGCGCCGATCTTGCTGAACAGCAGCCGCGCCACCGGCATCCACCGGCAAAGAAACCGGTCCGGATCCCACAACCGAATCCGCGGGAACAGCACGTTCATCAGCCGGTTCTGCAGCTTCTGCTGCACCAGCTTCTTGTGCCGCCTCAGCAGCACCATGGCGTCGGGCGTGATGTTCGTCTCCAGCAGATTGGCCGCGTAAAGCTGGCTGAGAACGTGGATCACCTCGGGTTGGGTCGGCGCGTCATCGGCAAGCTGACCTCCCACCAGGTCCCAGGCTTGCTCCACCGTTCGGCGGCCATCCAGCAATCCGACGAAGCGATACGCCGCGTCGCTGAGCCGATGGAACTGGTTCCCCGCCGGATCGCGCACCACGTACCACCGGTCGCCGCGATAAAACTGCCGCGAAATCTGTGCGCCGGCGCGAAGTTTAGGCTTCAACTCCGCAACGCGGTACCAGGATTCGGAAAATGTCGGTCTAAGTTGGAGCATAAGAAATTGTCATTGGTCATTAGTCATTGGTCATTTGTGGCTAGTTCTTCACTGCGGCTGCCCCGAATTCCCAACTAATGGCAAATGACCAATGACAAATGACGAGTGACACTTCCTCACATCCACAATTTAAACTTCAGATAATCGAAGAACCGATGGGTCCAAATCCAGACCAGCGGACGACGCTCTATGTCCACCCTTGCCTCGCCCTCCACGCCCGGACGCCAGTCCGGCGAGGTACGCTCCAGATGCCCGTAAACCGTGAACGTGTTGTCGCCCTCCTGGGTCTGGCCCATCGGCACGATCCGGTCGATCGTGAACGGATATTTCTCCGTCGGCAACGACTGCGCCGCCAATTCGCCATGCTGGCCGATTTTCAGATACTGGATGTCGCGCTCGCTGACCGCCAATTTTGCCCGCAGGCCGTTGCCCGCCCCAACGATGAAAAGCTCGTCGCCCTGCTTCTTGGCCGCGTTACGCTGGTCCATCAGATCCCCCGAAAGCACCACCCCGTCGAACGGCGCGCGGATCACCCCGCGATCGATCTGCTCCTGGTAATACTGCGCCTTGGCGTTGGCCACTTCGATTTCCTGCTGCGCCGCCTCGGCATCCGCCTCCTTGCCCTCGGTAGTGCTGTCCTTGCGATATTCGGCCTCGGACTTGCGCATCTCGTCCTGCGCGGAATTCAACTGCAATTGCAGATCGAACGTCCTCATCGTCAGCAGCTTCTGGCCCTTCTTGATCAGATCGCCCGGCTGCACGAAAACGTCCTCGATCTGCCCCTCGAACGGCACTTGCAGCTTCCGCTGGTCAATCGCATCAAACTGGAACTGCGCGGCGACGTGATACATCGGCTTGTAGAGGCAGATGAAAATAAATGCCGCCGCGCCGGCCAATACCAGCATCTTCGCCAGCGTGTGCTGCGGGCCGACGATTTTCTTGCCCAATTCCTCGGCGCTCAGCCCCACCTTGGTGATCAGCCAGCGGTCGTTCTGATACCGGTCGTAAAGCTGCGGCGCCAGAAGGTCCACCGCCACCGCCAATCCCGTGGACGCCTGCGGCGACAGCCGGTGCGTCGGCGGGAATTCCAGGGTGACGGCGCCCACCACATCGGCGCGGCGGCGCAGCGGCAGCGTCAGCACCACGTTGCCACCCTCCATCCGAGCCAGTTCCTGCGCCGCCCGGCTCACGTTCTGCGTGCCCCCGCCCTGCGACTCGAAATGCACCGGCTCCTCCTGGTCGATGCACTCCTCCATCGCCTTTTCCAGCACCTTCACCAACTCCTGCCGCTTGTCGAACTGCTCGGTGTGCGACAGCGCTTTGACCTGGACCTCCTGGCCCTTGATCCAACCCAAGGCCACCCGCGTCGCCCCGGTGCGCGTCGCCAATTCGTTGCACAGGTTCATCGCCGCCGATTCAAAACCCTCCGCCGTCGCCACCGCCGTCGCCAACTGCAACACGTGCTGGTGCGATTGCGCCACGATCTGCGATTGCTCGCTCTGGCGGCGCAGCGTGTAGAGGTCGAAATACCCCGCCACCAATTGCATCGACAACAACCTTTGCCGCGCACGTCCAAGGTCCTTGCAGCGCGTGATGACCGCGGTCACGCCCACGATCAGCGCTTCGCGGCGCAGCGGCGTGACAAGACAGAACTGCGGTTCAATCCCGATTCCCCCTTCGCCGGTCTGCAATTCGATCGCGCCCCCTTCCTTCCCCTGGGCCAAGACCGGCTTAACGATCTCCTGGAACGCCGCCACAGCCGCGGCGCGGGTCTCGGCGCTGCTGTTGTCGGTCCTGATGTGCTCGATCAGCCGCAGGGACGCTTCCGCCTGGTCCTTCTGAATTTCCACCAGAAATGCCGCCGCCTCCGTCCCCGCCACCGTGATCGCCTGGGTTTTCAGCAGTCCCTTGATGAATTCCGGCAAGCTGTCCGCGGCCATCAGCAGGTGCTGCACCAGCCCCGATAGGCTTGATCCCTGCACCTGCAACGACTTTTCCGTACCCTGAGTCTCAACGATTCCAGATGCCACCGATCACCTGCCTGTAACAATCACCCGGGCTGTAACGCCAACGTCCAATGGATTTTCGACCCCAAGGCTCCCGATTCAGCGAGAAATTGGATGGCCTACATTCGCACGTCCTATATTCCACAAAAATGTGCTTCGCGGCTGATGCTGATAACGGTCAATG
>JBEKXM010000069.1:0-12201 GCA_049512115.1 Tepidisphaeraceae bacterium
TTCAGATCGGCCAGTTCCGTCTGGGTAGGCGGCCGGCGCGAAGCGATCTTCCACGCGGATTCATCGACGCCGGCCAGATCGCGCTGCTGGAGCAGGTATCCGCCGGCGATCTTGTGCATGTGGAGTTCGGAAGGATCGGCGGTTCCCAGGGGCCCGACGCGAAGGAGGCGGACGTTTTTCCAGCGGTCTTTCAGGACCGCCAGGGCATCCTCGGCGAAATCCGGGGCGACGATGACTTCCAGCAGCTTGTCGATGGACGTGATGACGGTTGCGACGCCCGAGTCGATGGTTCGGTTGATGGCGACGATTCCGCCGAACGCCGCAAGCGAATCGCCGTCGAACGCGCGGTGGAAGGCCTCGGCGGGAGATTCGGCGACGGCGAAGCCGCAGGGAGTTGCGTGCTTCACGATGCAGGCCGCGGGCATGATGAATTCCTTCACCGCCGCCAGCGCGGCATCGGAGTCGAGAAGATTGACATAAGAACGCTCCTTTCCAGGGCGCGGCGTCGCCCGGGCGACGGACGCTTCACTGCTTTTTCGATCATCGACATAGAGGGCGGCCATTTGATGGGGATTTTCGCCGTACCGAAGGACTTGCCGGCGGGTCAGGCGAAGCTGGAGTTGCTCGGGGAGAATCTCAGGCTCGATTTTTTCCTGGAGGAATTGGGCGATCGCCGCATCGTAGGCGGCGGTGTGGGCGAAAGCGCGACGGGCCAGTTTGAACCGATGTTCGCCGCAGGATGATCCGCCGTGTTTGCGCAGATCGCCCAAAACTTTTTCGTATTGAGCGGGATCGGTGACAACCACGACGAAGCGGTGGTTTTTCGCGGCCGAGCGGATCATCGCCGGGCCGCCGATGTCGATGTTTTCGATCGCCTCGTCCAGCGAAACGCCCGGCTTGGCGACGGTCTGCTGGAAGGGATAGAGGTTCACGCAGAGCAAGTCGATGGGTTGGATGCCGCGGGCTTTCATGGCCTCGACGTGCCGGGGGTTGTCGCGCAGGGCCAGCAATCCGGCGTGGATTTTGGGATGGAGCGTTTTGACGCGGCCGTCCATCGTTTCTGGAAAGCACGTGACATCGGAGACGTCGGTGACTTTCAAGCCGGCGTCGCGAAGGAACCTTGCGGTGCCGCTGGTGCTGAGAAGTTCGACGTTGAATTCGTTGGCGAGCGCCGAGGCGAATTCAACCAGGCCGGTCTTGTCCGAAACGGAAAGCAAGGCTCGGCGAACTGGGACCAGATCATCGGACATGAGCGGGCCATCCATCGAATGACGGGAGGGAGTGCTCGGGGGCGCAGTTCGCGGCGATTTCACCGTAGGAGCCGGGCTGCAACACTGGTTTCAAGGCCACGACAAGGCCGGTGCTGGTGACGGCGTAGATGAGGGAAGCCTTGGGTTGGGTTGCGGCGAAAATCAGGTCCCGGCGATGGGTTGTGAAGGCGATGCGGCCGGTTTGCTTGTCGACCGCCGCCAGGCCGCTCATCTCATCGGGCGTTCCGAGCACGACGTAGACGTATTGGTCATCCTCGGCCAGGATCCTGACGGCGTCTTTGAGGATCCAGCGAGGGGAGTGGAAGGGCGATTCTTCGGCTGTTTCCCCATTGCCGAGGGTCATTTTTGTTGTTTTATCGATGGCGGTCAATCCGGCGTCGGGAACATATTGATAAACCGCGGTGTCGGTGACCTGTGGGCTGGTGGTCAGCGGCTCGCCGGCGAAATACTGCCATTTCAACTTGCCGTTCGCTTTGTCCAGGCAATACAGTTTTCCCGCGGTGGTGGAGCAATAACAGTTGGTGCTGTCGACGGCGATGGCGGAGAGGATTTTGCTTTGGGTGTCAAAGGCATCGTTGGGTAGGAGCGTCCAATAGGGGCTTCGGTCCTCGGCGCAAGCACGAACGGAGCCGTCTTCGCTGCCGCAGTAGATGACGTTATCCGAAATGGCCACGGCGCCGTCCACGGCGCCGAAGGTCAGAAAGGTCCACTGGACGGGTTCGAAATCCTGAGTGACATCCGCCTGGCCGAGGCATCCCTTCTGGAAATCCATACCGACGTAGACGAAATTGTGGTTGCCGACGGCCTGGTTGGTGATGTTATATTTAACGTCGACGGACCTGATGTAACTGCCGGTGCGGCTATACAACTCCAGGGTGTGGGTGGTGGGAAAAACGATGCCGCCGGAGACGAGGGTGGGGCCGCCCTGGAGGGAAAGATCGGGGGTTCCGATCTCGTTGCGATAGAGAAGCTCGCCGCTGTCGCCCTTGACGGCGTGGTCGTAATTCATGTTGGTCAGGACGTGCACGGCGCCGTCGAGGAAATAGATTCCCTTGACCGAGTCGCCGGAATGCAGGGGGAGTTGGACATCCCAGGCTACGACAAACGAGGGATTGGAAATGAGCACGAAATCATTGCGGTGGCGGTCGGCGGCCGTCGTGGGCTGGCAGCCGGCGAGAATCAAGCAGAAGGTCGCAATGGCGCCGGCCAAAAGCAAAGAATGTCGAGTCACACGCTTCTCCTCAGGCATTGCATGCAAAAGGCCCGGATGCCGCCATGGCCAAGGGCCCGGTGGGATTGCCCCAAGCATAGCCGATCAAGACCTTTAGCGTCAAACGGCAATCATGGCATTGACAACGCCGACGCAATAATCGCTTCAGGTGCGCGTTAAGAATCCAGCAGACAGCTATCATAAAGGGTGACCATGCTCAACAGGTTGGGACGAGGATTGGTGGCGGCGATGACATTGGCGGGACTGGCCGCGATGCCGCCGGCGGCAAGGGCGGATGCGACGACGCAGCCGGGAAATGCCTCGCTATCGCCCGGCATGCGGCCTGGGCCGGCGTTTGTCATCCAACGCCTGAAGAACGCCGTCAGCCAGTTGAATCTCAGCGATGACGAGAAAACCAAGGTCGATGGCTTCTTCGACAGCGCCAACCAGCAGGGTCTGGATCTGTCTCAAACTCTGGCCAATGCGCAGCCATCGGAACGGTATCAAAAACTGGCCGCGTTCGCCCAGCAGCTTCACCAGCAAATCGCACAGGTGTTGAGCGACGAACAGATGAAGACGTTGGATGAAAAATTGCGACCTGGACTCGGGCAGCGCAGCGGCGGCCGCAATGGAGTTGGGGGCGCTGGGGGCGCCGTCAAGCCGCCAACGGAATCCGAATCGTCGCCCAAACCGGCCGATCTGCAAACGTCCGGCCCGGACGTGGGATCGCCCGTGCCGGAGGTGCGCATGATCGAATTGAACGGCCATGCGTTCATCCCCTCGAAGTATAAGGGTCACGTACTGGTCCTGGAGTTCGGCTCAATGTCGTGCCCGGTTTTTCGGCAACATGCGCAGGAGATGGAAGCACTGAAAACGGCCGAAGGCCCGCGGGCGTTTTTCATGATCGTTTACACGCGCGAAGCGTTTCCGGCCGGGGACAAGGACGTGCAGCGAAACAAGGATGAAGGCATCTCCGTGTTGCAGGCCACAACGCTCGACGAGCGAAAGGCCGAGGCCCAGGAAGCGCAACGCGAACTGAGGATCACGATTCCCATGGCCGTCGATTCGATGGACGACGCGGTCTGTAATGCTTACGGAACATTTCCCAACGGAGCCATTGTGATCGGCAAGGACGGAACCATCGCCGCCCGCCAGCAATGGACCAACCCCGACACCCTCCGGGTGGCGATTGACCAGGCGTATGCCGCGCCGGCCGGCGAAAGTCATTGAAGCCAATAAAGGGGACATTCAAGATTTCCGCCGATGCGGCACAATTATGCGGGCCGATGGCGTGCATGGCGGAATTGCCCCTACAGCATCGCCTTTGCCCGTAATTCACGCGCAATCAATGCGGCCGAGCGCCCGAACGCCGTAAATCATGGATGTCCCCTTTACTCACTGGCGCAGCCGGGTGTCGCTGTTGCCGATGCCGCGGAGGGCCAGGTTCAGGGCGTCCACGTTGCTGGCCAGGCGCTTGGCCTCGGCGACGTCGATGACCTGCTTTTGGAATAGTTCGGTGAGATGCTGGTCGAAACTCTGGCATCCGCCTTCGCGGTTGCCGACGGTGCCTTTCAGTTTTTCGTATTCGCCGTCGAGAATGTATTTGCGCACCAGGGGCGTGGCCTGCATCATTTCGATCACGGGGACGCGGCCCTTGCCGTCGCGGCGCTTGGCCAGACGCTGGCAACAGACCGCGATCAGGTTGAGGCCAAGCTGGGTCTGCTGAAGCTCCTTTTGATTGGTGTCGAAAAGGGAGACCATGCGTTCGATGGTCATGGACGCATTGGTGGCGTGAACGGTGGTGAAGACGAGGTGGCCGGTGTCGGCGGCGCGCAGGCCGGTGGAGAGGGAGAACGTGTCGCGCATCTCGCCGATCAGGATGGTATCGGGGTCCTGGCGCATCATGGATCGGAGGGCGTATTCATAGCTTTCGCTGTCGGTGCCGACTTCGACCTGGCTGACGAGGCTCTTGGCGTTTTCGTGCTGATATTCGATGGGGTCCTCGACGGTGATGATGCGTTCGCAGCGGGTGCGGTTGATTTTGCCGATGATGGCGGCCAGGGTGGTCGATTTCCCGCAGCCGGTGGTGCCGGAAACGATCACGATGCCGCGATGATGGTTGGCCAGGCCTTCGACCAGGGGGGGAAGATTCAACTCGTCGAAATTCGGGATCTTGGTGACGATCCGGCGCATGACGATGGCGAATTTTTCTCGGCTGTGGAAGACGCTGGTGCGGAAGCGCGCGACGTTGGGCATGCTGTAAGCGACGTCCACGGCGCCCTTGTGGTCCAGGATGTGACGGCGATTTTCCGGCTCGGCCTGGGAGGCGATGATCTGGTCGACGTATTCCTTCATGGCCTGGGCCGTCGGAGAGGGACAATCCAAAAAACGGGCGCGCCCGTCGACGCGGATCATGGGCGTGCTGGCCTCCTGAAGGTGAAGGTCGGAACCGCCGATCTTCACGCAGGTCTTAAGAAAATCGTGAAGCGAGAGCTTGCGCTGCTCGACGTGAATGGCCGGCTGCGGCACATCGCGATCGATATCGGCATTCTCGACGATTTGCTCGGCTTGGGAGCTTTGGGCGGACATAAATCAGGTTCCTTCTCGTGAAACAAATTGGGCAGGCGTTACGCTTTTCGATGTCTTTGGCGAATTTTATTCCGGCGGGGCTGATTAGGCAATGAAATTTGTTAGACTGTCAAGTCATCGTGAGCAAACCGAAAACCCTGATTCTGCGTGCGGCGGGAACCAATTGCGATGGCGAGACGGCGTATGCGTTCGAGCGGGCGGGGGCAACGGCGCAATCGCTGCATATCAATCGAATCCTGGAATCGCCGGCGGTGCTGGAGGAGTTTCAAATCCTGGCGTTGCCGGGGGGTTTCAGCTATGGCGACGACATCGCGGCGGGGAAAATCCTGGCCAACCAGATCGTCCATCACCTTGGCGAAGCGGTTCGGAGATTCATCGACGCGGGCAAGCCGGTGATCGGCATCTGCAACGGATTTCAAGTTTTGGTCAAGACCGACCTGCTTCCCGGCCCTCTGGCCGGGCGAACGGGGCAAACCGCGACGCTGACCAACAACGATTGCCCCCGATACGTGGACCGCTGGGTTCACCTGCTGCCCAAAGGCAATAAATGCGTCTGGACCAAGGGCGTGGGCCCGATCGATCTGCCCATCGCGCACGGCGAGGGAAAATTTGTTCCGGTAGATGAAGCGGTCCGCAAGGCGATGTGGGATCAGGACCAGGTGGCGTTGGTCTATGTCGGGGAGAATCCCAACGGCTCGGTGGACGACATCGCGGGGGTTTGCGATTCGACCGGTTTGGTGTTCGGTCTGATGCCACACCCCGAACGGCACGTCGATCCAACGCAACATTATGCCTGGACAACGCGCCGGCCGCTGCCGGACGAGGGAGACGGATTGCAAATCATCAGGAACGCGGTGATGCACGTCGCCGATGCGGTGGGGGCGGGGGTGTGAGGATTTTCTAATCCGCCGCGAATCGAACGCAGTGTTCCCAGAGCACCGTCCATTCCAATCGCTGCAAATGCACGGCGACCGGGCGCCGCGCATCGGATTGGTTTTCGTGCAGCGATTCAACGAAATCGACGAATGCGTTGGGATTCCAGCCATTGGCGATGATGCGAAGCAGTGAATTGTCCGCCGGAGCGCGATTGATCAGCGGTCCCGCCTGCCCGGTGAGTGTCTGCAAGGCGGGGTGCCCCGCCGCCCGGGCGTACCAATACTTGCTGTTGGAGAAATCGCCTTCGCGGCGATGCATGATGGCGTGCCAGAATGAATAGGTCGAGGCACCGGCGGCATCCGGAGAATTCTGCACGAGCCGATGGCACTCGTCCAAGCCATCGTGCCAAAGCCAAAGCCCGGCCAGCATGGCGACAGCGTAAGAATGGGCCTTCGCCGGAGTCGAGAGCAATTGCGCGGGCTGGACGCCGTCGAGCAACTCACGCGCCAGCGCCGGTGTGCCGCCGCCGACCACCAATGTCTCGTAGGCGTGGGGATTGGCATCCATGATCTTCACGATGAGCGGGGAGAGCGCGTCCGACATGATTCCATCTTAGCCTGGCCTGGCCGCTTCGGCGCCGTCGCCCGTACAGCCTACCGTGCTGGCTCGGCTGGGGAATCGTCGGCCAATTCGCACTGGAAATCGTCCACCCACATCTCGCCGTGGCCGCGCATGACGTAGCCCCATTCTATGCATTTGGCACTAAGTGGAATGTCCGCCGTGGCGGTGTAGTGCTTCCAATCCATCGTGCCGACCACGGGGCGGCGGCTGGCTTGGTTGTCCTGGCCGATCTTGCGAAAATTTCCGGCCAGGATGCGGACCCATAGGCCGGATGGGCCGCCGACGTTCCGGGACTTGATCCACGCGGAAATGCGGATGCGGTGGCCGAGGTACTTGTCGGGGAATCGCTCCTCATGGTTGTAGACGACATACGCGGTGTGCGGCGCGGTCTTGGAGGAGATGCAGAGCGTGGGATGGCCGTCGCGCTGGACCTGGGGGTCGAGATTGGCCGCGTACTGCGGGGAAATCACGCTCCATTTGATCCAGCCCTGATCGCCGGTGAGGGGGGTGTCCAATCCCACGGCCTCGACTCGCACATCATCCGACCAGAATTCGCCGGCTCCGTAGAGGTGCGGGGCGCAAATCAGGATTTGCTGCGCCGCCTGGGGAACGTCCAGGACGACCTGGTATTGTGCCCAGTCGGTGGTCCCATGAATCGGGCGGTCGCCCATATCGTCCTCACCCATGATTTTGCCGTCGGCGCCCATGACGGTGACTTCTATGCCGCCCCAGTTCCGGACGTCGGCGCTCTTGAGCCAGGCCGAGACGCGAATGCGCTTGCCCAGCAGGTGATGGAGTGGACTGATGAAATACCGGAAGGCGTGGTGTTGCGCGGTCAGGGGAAGCTCGGGGAGCAGTGATTTGACGAAGCCGGCGGGATTCGGGCCGGGGACGCGAGTGACATCCGGGTCGAGGCCGAAGGTGTATTCGCCGGCGGGGCCAGTCCCCTTGAAGCTGGCATTGTCCAATACGACAACGTCCGTCGGGTCGGCGGCAGCGACGGCCGGGACGGTGGTTGGCGGCGCGGGGGGTGTGGCGGGAGCCGTGTCGGCCGGTGGGATGGGCGCGGCGGCGGGCGCGGCGGCAAGCGTGGTATTCGCCGGCGGGTGAGAGGAAAGCCCCTTAATCGCCAGAGCGCCGGAGCCGACGATCAAGAGCGTGGCGGCGGCTACGGCGGCGGTGAATTGCAATCTCAGCCAGGTCATCGAGCCCATCACGCCCTTGGCGATGGAGAGGCTGGAACTGCCGGCAAGCACGGCGCCATTCACCGCGGCCGGAGCAGTGTGAACCGGCGTGGCCGCAAGTTGAGCGGCGAGGGCGGCTGAAGAGGTTGCCGCGCCGCTCCGTGCCAAGAGCCGCCGGAGCCGGTCCAAAGCGCGGGCCACGCGTTTCTTGGCCGCCTCCTGGCTGATCCCCGCGGCGATGGAAACGTCGTGCAGTGATTTCTGTTGCAGGAAGCGCAACACGATCGCGTCGCGGTCCCGGGCCGAGAGACGAGCCAAGGCCGCGTCCAGATGCGGCAACCACTCGTTCGGATCGTCGGGCGCTTGCAAATCGGTTGTGCTATTCATTTTCATGGCCGCGACCTTCTCTTCATGGCGGCGAGGGCGCGATTCTGCCCGCAGTGCGTTGGCCGCCGCATACCGCGTTGCGTAGATCAACCAGCCGGAAAGAACGGTTTGCGGCGGCAACGCGCGGGCTTTCTTCGCCAACACGATGAAGACGGCCTGGGCCACGTCCTCCGCCAGATGCCGATCGCCCACCTGCCGGCAGGCGGCGGAGTAAACCAGGTCGGCATACTCGGCCACCAGTTGGGCAAACGCCGCCTGCGAACCGTTGGCCGCATAGTCTTGGAGAAGTTCGCCGTCGGTCATGGTTGCCACTACAGAAGATACGTTCAGCCAAATCGCCAGGGGACACCCATTTTCGGATGTTAGGCGTAATTATGGCACTGTTTAACCCGGCCAATCGCCAGTTTCAGATTCGCGTCTTGATACCCATGGCGCGTGCCGCGCACCATCCTTTTTTCCCTTCAAAGATTTGGAATCCCCCGGCCGCGAAAAGGATCAGGGCGACCGCGCCGAGCCATGATAAAATCCCAAATCTGAAATATGCGACAGCCGCGAGAATCAGCGCCGCGCCGCAACAGACCAGCCCGCTGATAATCCTGGCCCTTCGGCCCCTGGCATCGATGTTGCACCGCATGTGAAAAGTATAACGCTATTTCGTTTCTACGTGTTCAATGGGCGTCGGCCGCATCCGCGACACCTGTTCGCGGCCGAGGTCCACTTTGCTGATGTCGGGCCGGAAAAATAGGGCGATCGTCCAGTCGGCGACGATGCGAATCCGCTGCGGCCAGCGCGGCATCACTGTCAGGTAATAAGTCCGGCGAAGCCACCAGGCGAAAAAGCCGCGAATGCGCAGGCCGAAGACCGTGCCCAATCCTTTGTAATGGCCGAGGGCGGCCATCAGGCCGAGCATTTTGAATTCAAATGGAGCCGGGGATTTGCCGTCGAGGACGGCGTGGAGATTGTCGGCCAGGGTCCTGGCTTGGCGCATGGCGAATTGGGCGAGCTTGGGATAGGGATTGCCGTGGGGATCGGGGATGGAGGCGCAGTCGCCGATGGCCCAGATTTCCGGGCGATCTTTGCAGCGCATGGTGCTTTCGATGATGAGATGGCCGTGACGATCCTTGGGCAGAGGCAACTCGGCGACGACCGGGGCGGGGAGAATGCCGGCGGAAAGGACGATGGTTTCAGCCTCGATCACCTGGTCCTTGAGATGAACTCGGCCGGGTTCGATAGATTGGACGGGGGTATCGGTCAGGATCTGGACGCCCGATCGGCGGAGGAGAATTCTGGCGGCGTAATCGGCCAGGGATGGCGGGACTTCGGGCATGATGCGCTGGCCGGCCTGGATCAGGAATAGCCGCATCTCATCGCGGCGGACTCGGGGGTAGTAGCGGACGATCTCATCCATAAAGGCCGTAAGCTCGCCGAAAACCTCCGAGCCGACGAATCCACCGCCGATGACGGCCATCGTGAGCAGCCTCTGGCGGACAGCGGGATCGGTCTCGACATCCGCGCGCTCCAGGCATTCGATGAGATGATTTCGCAGGACGATGACATCGGCCAACGTTTTGAACGGCAGCGCCAAGTCCGAGCCGGGGATTTGCCGGGTGTTGGTAATGGCGCCCATCGCCAGAACGAGCTGATCGTAGGGGACCTGATGTGCCGCGCCTTCCTCGCCCCAGGCGGCAAAGACGATCCGCCCGTCCAAGTCAATTCGCTGGACAATCCCCTCGATGAAACGGGTCCGGCGCAGGAAAGCGCGAATGGAAACGGAGCAATGGCGGAGTTCAAGCGTCCCCGAGCAGGCCTCGAACATCAGCGGAGTCATCAGAAGAAAATTGTCCCGGCTGATGAGGGTGATCCGGACATCGGAGCGCCTTTTGCAGAGACGTTCCAGCCGGCGGGCAGCCAGAACGCCCGCGAAGCCGCCGCCGAGAATGACAATGCGCGTGGGATCGGCCATGGTCGATGCCTGATGCGGCGATTGTAGGCACGGCGTTTTGGGGGGTAAGCGGGTAATCTGACTTTGTATTTCAAAGGAGATGCACGATCTGTACGCTGGGCATTCAAGCCAAGGCACGCCGAACACCGATAAGATGTAATGAGGATTAGTTATGGGACCAATGCGGGTGCGATTGTGTCGTAAGAAGGGATGGAGAATGCCTGCCAACACGGTCAAGGTGGACCGCACAACGAAGTGGGGGAATCCATTTCGTATCGGAGAGCAACACCTGCATCCAATTCGCCGCGAGATGATTTTGATTGCCGACAAACAGACCGCTGTTGACGCCTTCAAAGACTACCTGAGATCGGATGCTGGCCGCACTATTGCGCAAGATGCCAGCAGAGAACTTCGCGGAAAGAATTTGGCCTGCTGGTGCAAAGAGGGCCAGCAATGCCACGCAGACGCACTCTTAGCGGTCGCCAACCAATCTCCAACTCCTTCAAAAGAGTGAACTGTTTTCTCGTATCGTTTTGGGGAGATGGTATAGCCCCGAAATCATCCACTGGCCGAAGCGGCTATGTGTTCCAAGAATCGCAAATACGGACCGCTTGGGGTCAAGAATGCTTTTGTGAACCTTTTCCCGCAGCGCCGCCAGTGCCGCCTGTTCATTCCCCAAATCCACTAGGCAATTTCGATAGCCTTGATAGTAGCTCCACGCCAATACCTTTTGATCGAATTTTCGGCCGGAGTTCTTTTCGGTGAACCGCAACTTGAACTGCCAAGGTACGCGATCAGCAAGTGACTCCATGACGCTCTGTTTGTGAAACAGATTGCCCTGATTCAATGTCTCCAATTGGGCCGGGGACCATGTTTTTTTCTCGGATTCCCAATACAATTCCTCGGGCACAATTTCGACCAACCCATTTGTAAGGCCCTTGGATTCCATTGCGTCAGCCGAATCAAAGACGCATGATTTCATCCAGTCCCACTTAACCTGGTCCTTTCTTATTTTGTCGATGATCTGAATTGTGGCGGCTGGTTCGAGGTGCGCACTTTCTCGTCGTGTGTCCTTGGTATCATTGTAGACTTTGACGCGAACCACGTCCCAGCGGTCGTATTGCTCTTTCTCCGAAAGCAATCGGAACGGAATTGGGTAGAGGCGGACAAACTTTCCACCGCGCGAAACTCCACCAGTGCAAACCGTCTCGATGTACTTTTTGCTTACCGCCGGATAAGTCTTGCAGTTAATCAGAACGTCGATGGTTCTTTCGGTTCCGATGATCCTTGCCATGATCGCCCCTTGGCCGATTTGCGTAAGGGGAATTAGCTCCGCTTTCGCCGCTTTTTTGACTTGTACCGAATCTTTGCCTTAACCTCTTCTACTTCCAACTTCGGCAGGTTAAAGACATGCCGCGCGGCGTCAGTAAATCGCTCCATCGGCGTCCGCGGATCGTTTCCCAATGATTCAGCCTTTTTCGTCATACGCCGCAGTTTACCATAGCCTTTCCGGCAATTGGTCGCTAAAAGAAAACCACGGGCGCGGAGAGCCGTCTACCCAACACAAAGCTTTTGCCCCACCGGCCGCATACGAGAATGGACACCATTGCTTCCAACAATGTATATCCGGGCCCATGGTCATTGGAGCATTTCAAATTTCGTCTCCCGCGATTCAAATACCAAGCTGGTTTTGCGTACACCCCTCCGATGCGCCGATGTCCTCGCTTGCGGCACCGGCGCCGTTTTTCGAGAAAGTTAGCGGCATCTTACCCGGATTTGCCTGCGTCGTGGCTTTCGTTCGCTCATTATATTTCGATAAATTCGCTCGCCGCGCCGGTCGGCTGCGGGGGCTGGTTTTCCGGGCGGATGAGCAGGGCGTTGGCCTGGCTCAGGGTGAAAACGTCGGCGGAGCCTCTCCATTGCAGGGGCGTCAGCGTGCAGCCGTCGAAAATCGCGGGTTGGTAAAATGTACGCGGGCCGTTGGCCTCCAGCGGCTGTGCCAGCGGAGCCATCCGCGCCGGCTGCGCCGCCGCCCCCCCCGCCATCCGATTCACAAGCCGCGAAACCAGGCAAACCGTGCAGACGAAAGCGCTGACCGGATTTCCCGGCAATCCGAAGACG
>JBEKXM010000070.1:0-12088 GCA_049512115.1 Tepidisphaeraceae bacterium
ACGGCATACCCGACGCCGTCGATGGTGAATGTGCCGTTGGCGATTCGGTTGGCATAGCGCCCGGCGATGCAGCCGATGAACGGGCCGCTCTCCTGGTATTGCGTGACATCGTCGAAACCCAGGACGACATCTCCCATCTTTCCGCTTTTATCCGGCACGAAAAGATTGGTGACGATCGCCCCATAATTGATCAGCCGGACCGAAGCGCCACTCTTATTGGTGAGGATGTACTGTGTGACTTTCCAGCCCTCGAGCGTTTGGCCGAATTCCTTTTGTTCCACCGGCCGCGCCGACGCAACGCCGGCCTGAAGGCTTGCCAACCAAACGATCCCCAGCAACGCCGCCCGCTTCGCCAATGCTCCGATCATGTCCTTCTCCTGCCGTGTCCGTGGTTCAAGTTTCGCCAGTGCCCGAATGATATTTCGCAGAACCCTGTCGAGCAAATTATCGGTTCGGACCAACCTAATCGAGTGCGGGGCAATCACATTTTCCCAATCCACCTCTGCCGCCGGCGGAGTTCGGTCAACAACGGCGTACCTAATTTTTCCCCGGCTGCGTCCCCGGTTCAAAACCATACCCCCCACCTTTGATAATCCGAAGGGAGTTCGGGATAATGGGCAGCGGGGTGCTCGGGATTTCGGTTAAACACGAGGGAGGATGGTCTATGAACTGGCAAACTAGCGTTTTAGTGCTGCTGACGATTGCGAGTGGCCAAATATGCCTCGCGCAAATGACCCCCGATGAGGCTCTGAAGCACATAGGAGAGCGACAGGCGGCCGCCGCTACACAACCGGATGATCCGAAGGCCGAAATCGCCATGCTCAAATCCGTGATCGCTGAGCAGGCCAAACAAATCGAATCGCTCAAGGCCGAAGTAGCGGCGCTTCGAGCGAGAGAACAAGCGGTGGCGGCTCCTCCTGATGCGGCTGCGGCGGCGGCCCCTGATGCCGGAACCGCCAAGACCTACGAATGGAAAAATGTGACGATCAAGGATGGTCAAATCATGGGGGAATGCACGAACAATTCAGGGCAAGATTATAAAGTCGCTTGCTTTTCCGCATCGCTCTACGACGACAACGACAACTTGCTCGAAGTGGTTCCATTAAACATTAGCAATTTCAATGCTGGCGACACCAAGAGTGTCACTATGTTCGTGAAATCCAGCGGTGTTAAGAAGTACAAAATTCAGTTTGATAACGGGATTTGATGCCTCCGGGTGCGTATCGGCCGCATCCATATCTTACATGAACGAGAGCGGATAAGTCTTCGTCTCCGCGAACGATGAAAGGAGCGAAGCATCATGGGCTGGCGACGTTTGATTATCTTGACATGGGTTGTATTCGGCATTTTGGCCTGCATTTCATCGCTTGCATCGGCGCAGATGTCGGACGACGAAGCGATGGTGCGACTGCAACAGCGGATTGCCGCGCGTGCAGCCGAGCAATCGAATGCCCAAGCCGCAACGCAACCAACCGCACAGGCAACACCACAAGCCGAAGTTGGCGGAATTGAAAATTCTCCTGGGACGATTCAAGAGCTTCGCAAAGCCGCCGACGCCGGCGACGCGAAGGCAATGTGTAAAATCGGGGAGCTGTACGAGAAGGGCTCGGGCGTTGCCCAAGACTACTCACAGGCGATGACGTGGTACTGCAAGGCCGCCGCCGCTGGCGATGCGAAGGCAATGTGCAAAATCGGCAATCTGTACTACTTCGGCCAAGGCGTGGCTCAGGATTATCAGCAGGCGATGGCTTGGTGGCGCAAGGCCGCTGACGCCGGCAACGCGTTTGCAATCCGCAACATCGGCGATCTGTACGCCACCGGCCGTGGTGTGGCCCCGGACTACCTGCAGGCGATGGCTTGGTTCCGCAAGGCCGCGGACGCGGGCAACGCGGGGGCTATGGCGGCCATCGGCGCACTTTACAGCGAAGGGCTAGGCGTGGCCAAGGACGACCAGCAAGCCATGATCTGGTTCCGTAAGGCTGCCGACGCCGGCGACCCGGAGGCGATGAAAATAATCGGCTCTCTATATGAACAAGGCCAAGGCGTATCCCAGGACTATCAAAAGGCCATGACCTGGTACCGTAAGGCCGCCGACGCTGGCGATGCGAAGGCAATGACACTTATCGGCACACTGTACTTCAGCGGTCAAGGTGTGGACCGAGACTACGCCCAGGCCATGGCTTGGTGGCGCAAGGCCGCCGACGCCGGCGCTGGGGGGGCGATGACACTCATCGGCATGCTGTACGCCACCGGCAAAGGTGTGGACCCAGACATTGGGCAGGCGATGATTTGGTGGCGCAAAGCCGCCGACGCCGGCGACGCGACGGCGATGAACAACATCGGAATTTCGTACGATAAAGGCTGGGGCGTAGCCAAGGATTACCAGCAGGCGATGGGCTGGTATCGTAAGGCCGCTGCCCTCGGCAACGAAGAGGCCAAGGAACGTCTGGTAGAATTGGGTAACGAAGCGGGGAGGCAGCCAACCGCACAGGCCACACCACAAGCCGAAGTTGGCGGAATTGAAAATTCTCCTGGGACGATACAAGAGCTTCGCAAAGCCGCCGATGCCGGCGATGCGAAGGCAATGTGCAAAATCGGGGTTATGTATGACAAGGGGTCAGGCGTTGCCCAAGATTACCAGCAGGCGATGACCTGGTACTGCAAGGCGGCCGTTGCCGGAAATGCGGGGGCGATGAACAGCATTGGCCTTCTCTACGAGAACGGCTATGGCGTGGCCAAGGACTTCCAGCGGGCGTTGGCCTGGTACCGCCAGGGTGCCGCCGCAGGCGACCCGGAGGCAATGCGCAACATCGGCCTTTTGTACGCAAGAGGTCAAGGCGTGGCCCGCGACTACGCGCAGGCGATACGGTGGTTTCGGAAATCCGCCGAAGCCGGCGACGCGGGGGCTATGGCGGCCATCGGCGCTTTCTACCGCGAGGGGTGGGGAGTGGCCCAGGATGACCAGCAGGCGACCATCTGGTACCGCAAGGCCGCCGACGCTGGCGATGCGGAGGCGATGGACCACATCGGCGATGCATACGCCAACAGCGAAGGCGTAGACCGGGACTACACACAGGCGATGGCTTGGTGGAGCAAAGCCGCCGACGGCGGTAATACGGACGCAATGCGCAGCATCGGCTCTGCGTACGCCAGCGGCCGTGGCGTAGCCCAAGACTACACGCAGGCGATGCGATGGTTTCGGAAGGCAGTTAACGCTGACGCCGGTGACTGGCCAGATATGTACCTCATTGGCGATTGGTATGAAAACGGCAAAGGTGTTCCCAAGAATCGAGATACAGCCATCACTTGGTACCGCAAGGCCGCTGCGCTCGGTTGCGAGGACGCCAAGAAGCGTCTGGCAGAATTGGGCGCTCAATAACGCAATCCGGCGGTGGCGCAACCAATGCTTCGCGAAATGGAACGGGCACGCAGTTCCCCGTTTCGCCCCTCTGGGTAGTACCTCACCGCGTCAAAACAATACTTCGACCTCGGCCTACAGTTACGATATGGGCACTTATCCCAGAGACTCAGAGGGGCGCGCATTCCGCATTTTTTGGGACTGGCTTACGAAAAAGAAGCTCACCGACATTGAGCTCGACAAAATGCGGAATCGAAAGGACCCGCCGGATGTTTGTTTTTTGCTCGACGAAAAACGCATCGCGATGGAGCATACCCGCGTCTTTCGCCGTAAACAGGTCGGGTCTTCTAAGTCGAATCCGTTGCGTTCACCCCACCGTGACCTCGTGATTCAGGGAAGAATATGTGACAATTTGGAGGAATTCTTGAGAGAAGCGTCGGGTGGGATGCCGCCCGTACACGTCTTCATCACATTCACATCGTGCCACGAAGTCAAGAAGCCGCAAGAAAAAACGATTGCGCGGGGCGTTTTGGATCTGATTTTCAAACGCTGGACTGATGGCCGTTCCCTTCCAATCGAGCTGCACAGGACCCGTCTTAAGCATATCAGTTCGTGCTTGGCCGAAGTGCTTGTCGTGCCGGGCGGAGCTTCATCTCGCGTCATTCGTCACGCGCGTGGCCCGGTGGACGAATCGGGCTTGCGTCATTTCGAGGCAGCCGCAGTAAAGAAGGGCGCGGACCTAGCCCGGTATGAAAAGGAATTTGATGAATGCTGGCTTCTTTTGAGTGCCGGTGGCTCTCATCCGGATTTCTGGTTCGACCCCTCGCTTAGCTCACCGGCGATCCGGTGCCAATTCAGCCGGGTCTTCTTCGTGGATGAAAGCAGGGGGCGGGTCTATGAGATTCCCGTCGCGGGCGTTGAATTCCCCGCAAAATAAGATGGAAATAAACGGCTCGCGAAAATTGGACACACTTGGCCAACCCATCCCGCCTCGATCTATACTTGGACCCGCACATCGGCGAGAATGCCGCCGAAAAATGAAACGAAACAAAAAGGAAAATAATCGCTCCCCGCTTCGCATCGGCGTGACGCAAATGGCCTGCTCGGCCGATCCGGCGGTCAATCTGAAGAACCAGTTAGCCCTGGTGCGCCGTGCCGCCGATTCGGGAGCCAGCATCGTCTGTACCCAGGAGCTGTTTCGCTCGCAATATTTCTGCCAGGTGGAGGATCACCGGTTCTTCAAACTGGCCGAGACCATCCCGGGTCCGAGCACCGATGCGCTTGCGAAGCTGGCCAGGAAACATCGCATCGTCATCATCGCCTCGCTGTTCGAGAAGCGGGCGGCGGGCGTGTACCACAACACCGCCGCCATCATCGACGCCGATGGCTCCATCCTCGGCATCTATCGCAAGATGCACATCCCTGACGATCCGCTGTATTACGAGAAGTTTTATTTCACTCCCGGCGACGCCGGGTTCCGCGCCTGGCAGACGAAATATGCCAAAATCGGCGTCCTGATCTGCTGGGACCAGTGGTTTCCCGAAGCGGCGCGTCTGGCGGCGCTGCAAGGAGCGGCGATTCTGTTTTATCCGACCGCGATCGGCTGGCATCCTAGCGAAAAGGCCAAATTCGGCGACGCCCAGCACGAGAGCTGGCAACTCATTCAGCGCAGCCATGCCGTCGCCAACGGGTGTTACGTCTGCGCCGCCAATCGAATCGGGATCGAGAAGATCCTCGGTCCGGGCGGAAGGCCGGTGGATGACCAGGGAATTGAATTCTGGGGCCAGTCGTTCGTCGCCGCTCCCAACGGCCAGATCGTCGCCAAGGCCGCCAGCGACAAGGAAGTGGTTTTGATCGTCGATTGCGATCTGGAAGAGGTGGAATTCAGCCGCACGCATTGGCCTTTCCTGCGCGACCGGCGGATCGATGCGTATGGAGATTTGACGAAGAGGTTTGTGGATTCCCTATCCTCGAAAAAATGAACGGCGAAGGAAAGTGTGCTGAGCGAATGTCGAAAATAGAAACTTTGAAACAAACGCCGGCATCCCTGGGATACACCTTTCCCCCGGAATGGGAACCCCACGAGGGGACCTGGTTCAGTTGGCCGCGGCCGGAGGGGATTTCGTTTCCGGACAAATATGACACGATTCCGGAAAACCTGGCGAGAATCTTCCGCCAAATCTCGCCGCGCGAAAAAGTGCACGTCAACGTGCCCAATGGAAACTATGAAACATTGGTCAAAGAACAATTGACGGAGCACGGCTGCCCGCTTCGGAACATTTTTTTCCATCATATCAAGACCAACGAAAGCTGGTGCCGCGACCATGGTCCGGCGTTTGTAAAAAGCGGCCGGTCGTTGGCCATCGTGGACTGGAAATTCAACGCTTATGGCGGGAAGTATCCGCCTTACGATGATGACGACGCGGTTCCCACGCGGATTGCCGGGGAACTTGGCCTGCCGGTGTTTTATCCGGGGATCGTGATGGAAGGCGGGTCGGTCGATTTCAATGGCGCGGGAACCGTGCTCGCCACCACCGATTGCCTGCTCAACAAGAATCGCAATCCCCGGCTCGGCAAGAGCCGGATCGAGCAATATCTGAAGGACTATTACGGCCAGAAGAAGGTGTGCTGGC
The DNA here is from genome assembly GCA_049512115.1 of Tepidisphaeraceae bacterium. Taxonomy (GTDB): domain Bacteria; phylum Planctomycetota; class Phycisphaerae; order Tepidisphaerales; family Tepidisphaeraceae; genus PALSA-1353. The sequence continues at coordinate 5,992 of JBEKXM010000070.1, forward strand.
TCACGGGAGGAATCGCCGGCGACGACACCGACGGCCACGTCGATGATCTTGCCCGGTTCATCGGTCCGCGGAAGATCGCGATCGCCCTGGAGGCGGACCGGAAGGACGCCAATTATTCGGCCCTTCGCGACGCTCGCCGTCAATTGGAACACCTGACCGACCAGGCCGGCCGGCCGTTTGAGATCGTGGAAATCCCCATGCCCGCTCCGGTGGTGCACGACGGCCGGCGTCTGCCGGCAACGTACGTGAATTTCTATTTCGTCAACGGGGCTTTGCTGGTTCCCACCTACCGCGATCGCCGCAATGACCGAAAGGCCCTGGCCATCCTGCAAAGCCATTTACCGAGGCGCAAGGTGATTGGAATCGATTGCGTCGAGTTGATCTGGGGATTAGGGGCGATTCACTGTCTCAGCCAGCAGCAGCCGAGGCGGTAAAATCCGAAATCCGAAATCCGAATGACGAATCAAATCCGAATGACCGAATGACGAAACACCTCTTCATTCGGTCATTCGGATTTCGGGCTTGATTCGTCATTCGGATTTCGGATTTCGGGCTTTCTATTCACGTTCCTCCCATCCGATCCGAAATCGTCTTTTCCGGACCCGTCTTCTCCGGCCCAGGCTTTTCCGCACTCGCCACCGCTGGCGCCGGTTCGGGCGCCGGCTTCTCGACATGGTTCTTGTCGAGGATGAAACCGACGACCGAAATCACGCTGGTCCACAAGCCGGTCTTGTCGCCCTCGGCTGTTTGAACGACCGCGCGGGTTTTCACGATATCGCCGCTCATCTTGAATTGCTGCTCGCGCTCGTCCCAGTTCTTGTCGGCGTCGAACGGAATGCCCAGCGTGGTCGCCAGCATCGTCGCCGCCAGGTCTTCACACAGGTCTTCCGTTTTCTTCTCGGTCATTCCGTAGCCATGATGCTCGGCGATATATCCATGCGCGTGGTTTCGCGGAATCGCCAGACCGATCCCGGCGCAAATCAGCCGGTTGGGTTCGTCCGTGGCGGCCTCGGCCAGGACGACGAACGTGATCTGTCCCGGCATGAGCTTGGCCAGTCCCTCTTTCATGGGGACGATCTTACAGCTCGTGGGGTAAATCGACGAGACTCGCACCAGGTTTTGCTTTTCGATCCCCGCATCCCGCAGCGCCAACTCGAAACTCATGAGCTTTTGCGCGTGTCGCCCGACGCCTTTTGTGAAAAAGCATTCCTTGGGCATGAAATCATCGCCATTGACCATTTATTAAGACTCCGTTTGTAAGCTGTGCGGCTTTCATCTCCGCGCGAGGCGCGAATTATATCGTGATTCTCACCGACGCAAAGATATTCTTGAAAATTGGCGACAGGATTTTCCGAAAAATGCGCCAAGGGCGCCGCTACAGAGCGCCGTTCCAATCCGGCGGCAGCAGAATGACGGGAATTTTTGTATTCTTAATCAATTCCACCGGCACATTGCCTGCCAAAAGGCGTGCAAAAATGTTCTTCCCGGTCAATCCTAGCACGATCAGGCTGACTTGACGCTCCGCCGCCGTGTTCAAAATCGCCCGGGCGATGTCGTCGCTGAACATTAACAGCGTTTGAACCGCCACGTCCCGCTCCTGGAGCTTGGTGCGCAGAAAGCTGATGGCCGCCTCGCCGTCTGCCTGCTCCTGCTCGCGCATCTGTCCGCCGCTCGGACGCGAGACGTGAACCACCAGCACCTCCGCCTCCAGCCGATGGGCCAGGTCCGCCAGTGGCACAACCACCTTCTCCGCCGCCCATGGACTGCTCACGGCTATAAGAATCCGGCTCATTGTGGTGGAATTTTAGATTGAATTGAGTCCATCCGAAAGGGGTTTGCCTCGAATCAGCGACCAACTAGCAGGAAATGAGACAGGTTTTGGAACAAATAGGCAAGAATCCCCAGCCCACTGCTCGGCGCAATACGCGGCACCGGCGGGGTAGCGGCGGATCGGGTTTCCAAATCGATCTAGCGATCGGGCGCGAAATGAGTAGCATGCTCGCGTAGTCACAATGAAAGACCTAATCCGAGCGCTGGCCGACCGTTATGCGGCTGAGTTGAAACTTAGCACGGATGACCGTGTGGCTGAAATGGAGCAAGACGACCGCTCGCATGTCTTAATATATCAAGTGCTCGGTGTTTCCGAGTCTGAGGGAAAGCTCATTGACGTTTATCAAAACAAGGGACGATTTCTCTACAAATACGCCGGTTCATTTCTCGAAGAGGCGGCGAAACTCTGTTTTAAGAGCAAGTTTTCCGACTCTGGCTCGATTCGTGTACCGAACACCCGCGGTCAGCGACCAAAAACCTTCGAGATCGATTGTCTCGTCGGGAACGATGCGATGGAGATCAAGTGGCGCGACGCGACTACCGACGGAGACCACATCACCAAGGAGCACACGCGAATACAAGCTATCTGCGACGCCGGTTACAAGCCGGTGCGTGTGATGTTTTATTATCCAAATCGTGCTCAAGCCATGCGCATCCAGCAAACATTGGAGAGCATCTACAAGAGTGTTCAAGGCGAGTATCATTATGCTGATGCCGCCCGGGCTTACGTGAAGCGGCGTACCGATGTGGACTTGCTCGCAATCCTGAGAGAGTTGGCCGCAGAAAGGACGGGGCAGCATGGCCGGTGACGTCCGTCATGGCGATTGCTTGGAGGTGGTCCAAAACCTGGCCACCGACTCGGTAAACTTGATCTATGTTGACCCGCCGTTTTTCACGCAAAAAACGCATTCGCTTGTCAGCCGCGATCGCAGGACAAGGTTCGAGTTCAGCGACGAGTGGAAATCTCTCGCCGAATACATTGAATTTCTGCGTGCTCGCTTGAAGGAATTCCATCGAGTCCTGGATGTGACGGGGTCGCTCTTCTTTCAGTGCGACACTAACGCTTCTCATCACGTTCGCTACTTACTCGATGAGGTGTTTGGCGACAGGATGTTCCGCTCTGAAATCATTTGGCACTACCGTCGTTGGTCGAACTCACAACGCTGTCCGCTGCCGTCCCACCAAACCATTTTCTTTTACAGCAAAACAGATACCTACCAATACCACCAGCTTTTTGAGGGATATTCACCCTCGACGAACATTGACCAAATTCTCCAACGTCGCCAGCGCGACGAGCATGGCAAAGCTGTCTATGCCCGAGATGAAATCGGCAATGTCGTGCACGACGGTCACAAGAAAGGCGTCCCTCTCGCCGACGTTTGGGATATTCCGTTTCTTAACCCGAAAGCGAAAGAGCGCGTGGGCTATCCCACACAGAAGCCCATTCTGCTCATCGAACGTATTATGTCGCTCGTAACATTGCCCGGCGACATGGTGCTGGACCCCTTTTGCGGCAGCGGCACGACACTCGTTGCGGCCGAATTACTTGGTCGCAACTTTCTGGGAATTGACGTGGCTTGTGAAGCCGTTCGACTCAGCCAGAAACGATTAGAGGAACCTTTCAAGACCTCATCTGAACTGTTACGCAAGGGCCGTGAGACCTACGTTCAGTCGAACGAAGACGCGATTGCTTACCTGCACGGCCTGCCGATTATTCCCGTCCAACGCAATCGTGGCATTGACGCAATCCTCAAGACCTCGCCCGGCGAGAATCCCGTCTTGATTCGAGTGCAGCGAGGGCAAGAAAGTTTGATGGAGGCTGCCGAATTGCTTCAGGGCGCGGGGGAAACAAAACAGCCTGCGACCTTGGTTTTGGTTGTTACCGATCCACGCCAACCCGCCGGTTTGTTCAATGTGTTACCGCGCAATATTTTGCTGGTAAACTCAACTGCGAGCGAATTTGCAGACAGATTTCTGGACAAGAGAATTAAGAAGCCGAATGTCAGTCGATATAGCAAGAGAAATACAAATATTGACGACTTAGAGCAAGTTGCGGCTGGAATATCAATGAAATAGGCTGCTTTGTTGGGATCTGAATCGGTGTTTTACTGCGATTCCGACATCCGAAAGGGGCAACCCGTTCGTTCCATCAGCGTCGCCAGCCGCCGCAAGGCTTTGCCGCGATGGCTGATCCGGTGTTTTTCCTCGGCCGGCAGCTCGCCGGTCGTCTTTCCCAACGCTTCCACCAGGAAAAGCGGGTCATATCCAAATCCCCCATGTCCCCGCGGCTCGGGCAAAATCCGCCCTTCGACGCTATCGCTGGCCGTCAGCACAACCCTGCCCTGCGGGTCGGCTAGGGCCACTGCACACACGAACCGGGCGGTTCGCCGTTCGGCCGGCAGCCCGGCAAGCTGCCGCAGCAACAGCGCGTTGTTGTCCGCATCGCCATCCCCGGCATTGTGCATCGCCGCCCAACGGGCGCTGAAAACGCCCGGCTTTCCGTCCAACGCATCCACCGCCAGCCCGCTGTCATCCGCCAGGCTCCACATTTCGAGCAACTTCGCATATTGCCCCGCCTTCAGACAGGCGTTGGCCAGGAATGTCGGTCCGGTTTCCTCCACCGCGGGCAATTCGGCGTGTTCCGTAAGATCCGTAAACTGGGTGACCCCTCCGTCGGCCAGAATCTGCCGAAACTCCCTCACCTTTCCGCGATTGGTGCTGGCAATCAGGATTTTCACGGCGCTCGGCCCCCAAGTACTGGTTCAGATTGAGATAATTCCCTTTTTGGCGGGATTGTTCCACACTCCGGGCAGCGGTCGGGCGTGGCGCGAAGATCGTAACCGCATTTTATACACAAGCCGCTGGCGTCCCGCGTGCTTCGCCGCCGGCGCAGAAATGCCATGGCGGGGACAATTCCAAAGAAGAGTGCCAGCCACCAGAGGGGAAAGGTTACTCGCCAGCCCCGTTCGTTGATGGGAAGACCCATGCGTGTGACTAAATTATAGTCTATCCTCTCGATACCAAAGGTAAAAAGTCCAAACGCACGATGGTTTTTGACGAAGGCGGCGCTGTCGGAGCGGGTTTGAAACCGGACAGGGCTTTGAATTCGCCAACCGATTGGCAGACCGCCATTGAAAGCCAAATAGTGGGCACGGATGGCCGGCAGGAAACTAATCCTCATGAAAGAAATATCGGTTTGGCCCATGAATGGACTAATCCGAACCCAGTTTTGGTGCCCATCTGGTGCGAGGGTGCCGACCCAATCCGCCAGCTCGTTACAGAAGCAACTGAGAACGGCAACACCGAGAGTCGTCGCTGAGAGGACCAGAGATAAAGCGACGATGGCGTGGAGCAGCCATCGACGAAGATCATTCATTTAATGGAATTGTATCAATATTCAGCCGATCAGCGTAATCCTCCCAAACCCGGCACCGTCTGCGTCGAACCGCCCGTATCCCCCTGATGGGGCGTTCCAGCCTGATCCGAATCGCTCTTCGTCGGTTGATCCTGATCGTCGTTGTCGTGCGGAACCTGCACCAAGTACGATGGCCAGGGAATCGTTTGCACCGAATGATCTTTCATTCGCATCCTTCTGCCGGCGACCTCGCCGTTGACGTAGTAATACGGATATTGCTCCGTCGCACGCTTCAACGATTCATCCACGATCTGAAGGTTGGGCATAACCACCTTCATCTTCCGGCCCTGGGAATCATAAACCTTGTCGGAATCGATGCCTTGCGGTAGTGGGCCGGGCACCACCAGCAGCGGCTGGTTGGGATCGTCGCTTTGGGCGACGGAGGATTCCTGCTCACGGACGGCTTGGCGCGGCCAGGACCCGATGTAAACCTCACTCGTCGCCGGCCCGTGTCGGAAATAGGCCTCGATCCCGTGTTCGCGAAATCCCCGGACCGCATCCACCGCCGCTTGTTTCCGTTCGGGACTCCCCTTGTACACCGCGATCTGGAGCGTCCAATATCCCGGATTGTTGGCCAAGTCCCATTCCTTGGGCGCCGGCGGGTCCGGCATGTTGATCGACGTGAACACCACCTGTGGGAAAATCGCGTCGCCATCCTGGTTCACCAGCGATGACACCCTGGCCCGGTCCGTTTGCGCCCGCGTGTATTCCGCAAGCTGCGACCGGTCGTCAAACGTCTTGTAATACCCGAAATAAAGATCGCTCTCCTCCGCGCTGTGGACGACGTACCAATCCTTCGACCCGGTGCTGCGGATCAACAGCTCCTTGGTTCGCTTGGCATCGAGGATGTGC
>JBEKXM010000071.1:0-12069 GCA_049512115.1 Tepidisphaeraceae bacterium
CCCAAATCCAGGTGGGCCATTTCCCGCCCCTTGAATTGAAGCGTGAACTGAACCTTATTGCCGTCTTTAAGAAACTCGCGCGCGTGGTTGATCTTGATCATCAGATCGTGATCGCCGATCTTGACGGTCTTGAGCTTGAGTTCCTTGAGTTGGCCGCCGCGCACGCTGGAGCGCGATTTGTCCACTTTCTTTTGCTGTTGGTAGCGCCACTTGCCGTAGTCCAGGATTTTGCAGACCGGCGGGCGTGCGGTGGGGGCGACTTCGACCAGGTCAAGCCCGGCTTCCCGGGCCAATCGCAAAGCTTCCGAGGTGGAAACGCTGCCGACTTTTTCATCCTTCTCATTGATCAAAAAGATCGGCGAAATGCGAATCTGCTCGTTGTGACGGAAATTCGTAGGAATAGCAATCCTCCAAAATACCACTTCAGCCGCCGGGGCGCTCGCCCCGGATCACGGCATGTCGGCGTCCCCTGCAACCGCGGCAAAAAACGAGCCACAGACCTGACCGAAAACGCCCGGCAATTCGGCTCAAAGCCGCTGAAGCCAAAGTCGGTTTCCGGTACTCATCCGTGGCAGTCTTCCACAGCCAAAATCCGCCATCCCAACGCTAGGATGCGAAAATCAGGGATCCTAAGGCGGAATTATCGGCAAGCCGGGCGGATTTTTCAAGAACATTCGGGGAATTTTTGGTCTTCCGGCCCCGGCGGGACGTTGCCGGGGGCTGGTTTGGGAGCCAAAGGCGAATTCACGCGGTCTCCCCCTCACACTCTTGCCGCGCCGCGGGTGGCGATATCCTGCTGGCAACGCTCGATGAACTCGGTGACGGAAACCTGTCCGTGGTCCTCGCCGATGCGCGTCCGCACGGCCACCAGCTTCGCCTGCATTTCTCTATCGCCGACGATGAGCATGTACGGCACCTTTTGCAGCGTGGCGCGGCGAATCTTGGCGCCGATCTTGTCGGCATCCAGGTCGGCTTCGACGCGCAGGCCGGCTTTCATGATCTCCTGCACGACGGCGTTTGCGTAGTCGTTGAATTTTTCGCTGATTGAAAGGACGGCGACCTGCACGGGCGCCAGCCAAAGCGGGAACGCCCCGCCGAAATGTTCGATCAGCACGCCGATGAAACGCTCCATGCTTCCGAACGGGGCGCGGTGAATCATGACGGGACGATGCGGCTGGTTGTCGGAGCCGATGTAGGTGAGATCGAATCGCTCGGGCAACTGGTAATCCACCTGGACGGTGCCAAGCTGCCATTCGCGGCCGATGACGTCCTTGACGACGAAGTCGATCTTCGGCCCGTAAAAGGCGGCCTCGCCGGGCTCCAGGGCGAACGGGACGCCCAAATGCTCGGCGGCGGCACGGCAGACGGATTCGGCCTTGTCCCATTGCTCGGCCCGGCCGACGTATTTGGCGCTGTCCGGATCGCGCAGCCCGACGCGCACGCGAAAATCGTTTAACTTCAACGTCCCCAGCACGATCTTCACCAGATCCAGGCAGCCGTGCAATTCCGCTTCAACCTGGTCTTCAGAACAGAATATATGGGCATCATCCTGGGTGAAGCCGCGGACGCGGGTCATGCCGCCCAACTCTCCGGATTTTTCCCACCGATAAACGGTGCCGAATTCGGCCAATCGAACGGGGAGGTCGCGATAGCTGCGCTGCTCGCTGGCGTAAATGCGAATGTGATGCGGGCAATTCATCGGCTTGAGGAGATAGCCGTCGATCTGTCCCTTTTCCATGCGGTTGGCCAACTCCGCGCAGCCGCAATTTTCCTTGGCCAATTCCTCGAAATATTCCCGGTCGATCAGCGGAGGGAACTGCGACTGGCGGTAGTAGGGGTAATGTCCGCTGGTGCGAAACAGATCGAGCCGGCAGATGTGCGGGGTGAAGACCTGCTGATATCCCTGCCGCCGGAGGTGCTCGCTGATGAAATTCTGGAGCTGGATGCGCACCTGCGCGCCCTTGGGCTTCCAGAGGACCAGTCCCTGGCCGACTTTTTCGTCGATGACGAACAGCCCCAGCGCCGGGCCGATGACGCGATGGTCGCGTTTTTTCGCCTCCTCGATCTGCTGGAGATATTTTTCCAGGTCCTTCTTGTCGAAAAACGCGGTGCCATAGACACGAGTGAGCTGTTCGCGGCTGCTGTCGCCGCGCCAGTAGGCCCCGGCCACGCTCATCAGCTTGAACGCCTTGATCTTGCCGGTTCCCGGCACGTGCGGGCCGCGGCAAAGGTCGGTGAAATCGCCCTGGCGGTAGATCGAGACCGACTTCTCGCCCGCGGCGGCAAGCTCGTCGATGATCTCATCCTTGAACCGTTGGTTTTCGTGGTGCAGAATTTCCTTGGCCTTGGCCGGCTCGACGTCCTGCCGCGAAAACGGCAGGTTGGCGTCGATCAGCTTCTGCATTTCCTGTTCGACCTTGGGCAAATCCTCGGCCGAGAAGCTGCGGGGCAATTCGAAATCATAATAAAATCCGTTGTCGATCACGGGGCCGATGGTGTACTGGACGGAATCTCCATACAGATGCCGGAGGGATTGCGCCAGCACGTGGGCCGTGCTGTGGCGCATGACGTAGAGGCCGTCGGGGTCGCGGTCGGTGACGATGGAGATTTCGTGCTCGCCGGTGAGCTGGGAGGAAAGATCGACCAGCTTGCCGTCCACCCTGCCGACAATCGCCGCCCTGGCCAGCCCTTTTCCGATCGACTCGGCCAATTGCTGCACGGTGCTGCCGTCGGGAATCTCCTTGCGGCTTCCATCGGGTAATTTGATCGCTGCCATAGGGGGTAAAAGATAAGAAGAAATGGAGGGAAAGGGAAACCCAGTTCCGCTTGTGCATCAAGAACCCCCACCCCGACCCTCCCCCTGAGTACAGGGAGAGGGGGAAAGAAATACGCCGCCGATTTTGTCACGCAACCTTATCCTCTTCGGCCGGTGAAGGTGTTGAGTTCGGATGTGGTGATCTGCTCCTGGGACATGGCGGTGATGAATTCGGGGTATCCGGGGGCGCCCATTTCGGGGATGTCGAGGCCGGCGATTTCGACTTCGGGGCGGACGCGGTTGGAGCCGGTCCAACGGCCGATCAGGCGGAAAACTATGCCGCCGACGATGACGTTCCAGGTGATGCAGGTGACGGCGGCGATGGTTTGGGCGAAGAGTTGCTTGGGGGAATGGTCGCCGTAGAAGAGTCCGACGACGTTGCCGGCGACGTGGTTGTATCCGTCGCCGTAGGTTCCATTGGCGAAGAGTCCTACGGCGAGGACGCCCCACAACCCGGCGGTTCCGTGGACGCTGATAGCGCCGACGGGGTCGTCGATCCCCTTGCGTTCCATGAACAGGACGCTGGCGACGACGAGAAGTCCGGCGACGATGCCGATGAAGAAGGCGGCGGGGGGGCTGACGAAAGCACATGGGGCGGTGATGGCAACGAGTCCGGCGAGCATGCCGTTGCACATCACGGAAGGATCGGGCTTGCCGTAGGTTTTCCACATGAAGAGGCAGGCGGCGACGGTGGAGGCGCCGGAGGCGAGCATGGTGTTGACGGCGATGAGGGCGATGCGGTCGGTCATGCCGGACAGAGAAGAGCCGGCGTTGAATCCGAACCATCCGAACGCCAGGAGGAAGGTGCCGAACATGACCATGGGCATGTGATGACCGAAGATGGGGCGGGGATTGCCGTCCTCGTCATATTTTCCGATGCGAGGCCCGATGGTTCGGGCGAGGATGAAGGCGAGTGCGCCGCCCTGGAGATGGACGACGGAGGAGCCGGCATAATCGACGGCGCCGTGGCCGAGACCGGCGTTGACGCCGAGGGCGGCCAGCCAGCCGCCGCCCCACATCCAGCAGCCATAAGCGCTGTAGAGGAACGCGCCGACGCAGACGCTGAAGAGGGAGAAGCTTTTGAAGCTCCAACGCTCGGCGAGCGCGCCGGTGGGGATGGTGGCGGTGGTGTCCATGAAGACCATCATGTAGAGGAAGAGGACGAGAGCGCCGGGGGAGATGGAATTTCCGCTGAGGAAGAACCCGCTGAGTCCGCAAATTCCCCAGGATTTTCCGGCAATGGGGAGATAGAGCATGTGGTTGAACACGTTGCCGCCGTAGAGCGAAAGCGACTGGGGCCCGCCGACGAGGGGCGCGCCGGAACCGGCCGGGGAGGCGTTGACGCCGCCCATCATGAAGGCGAAGCCGCAGAAGAAAAACCCGATCATGCCAAGGGAATAGACCAGGAAGTTCATGCTCATGGTGTGTGCGGCGTTCTTGGCGCGGCACATTCCGGTCTCGACGAGCGCGAAGCCGGCCTGCATGAACATGACGAGGAAGCCGCAGACGAGGGTCCAGACGAAATTGATTGCCCTGGCGTGTTCGGCGAAATCGGAAGGGATGTCGGACATAGGATTCGCCAACTTACAACGGTGGGGGCGCGGGAACAAGAAAGAGCGGGGCCGAAAACAAAAACAGAACGGCCACCCGAAAGGGCGGCCGGTCCGTTGAACGAATCAAGCAGAGGACAATCCAGTCCGGCTTACGCCGGAGTGACTGCCGGCTTGGCGATGAAGATGTCCCGGCCGAGTTTCTTGCTTCGGCGGAGGAAGAAGATGACGCCGTAAATGCCCCAAACCGCGGCGACACCGAGAGCGACGTACGGCTCTTTCCAGCTCATGCCATTCACGAAGAATGGGCCGACCAGATAGAACACCATGCACAGCAAGTTCGCCAGCAATCCGAATATCGGAATGAACTTGTGTTTGAAGAAGTTGTGCATGTGATGTTCGTGGAAAGCCACGATGGCCACGAGGCAGCTCATCATGTAAAGGAGGAAGGTTCCAAAGTTGCTGACGAGCGTGACCCACAGGAAGCTCTGAGGGATCTTCGAGGCCAGCGCGTTATGGAACAAGCCGATTTTGTAGAGGAAATTGTGCGGCAGTGCGTCGATGGTGGCGTCCTGTTGGGCCGCGGGCCCACAGAACCAGAACAGGACCGTGAGGATGCCGAGGATCGAAGACAGCGTCGCCAGAGTCCAGATCGCCCGGTGGGGCGTGGCATTCTTGCCGTGCAACATGCCGAAGTGTGTGCCCACTTCCTCGTCGCGGCCCATGGCGTAGGTCACGCGAGCGCCGGTGTTGACGCAGGACAGCGTGGTGCCGATCAGAGCGAGGAACACGGTTCCCGCCTCGATCATCATGAACCACCAGCCGGCATTAGCGCTGCCAAACACCCAGGCTCCGACAAGCTGCATGATGTCGCCGATCGGAGCAGAGGACCCGCCGGCAGTCGTCGCCGTATATCCGCTGTTCAGGTAGTAGTTGGCCGCGAAGTATTCAAACAGATAGCAGAACCCGCCCTGAATCAGCAGTGAGAGAATGACTGCCTTGGGAATGTCCCTTTTGGCGTTCTTGGCCTCTTCACCCATGGACGTGACGGATTCAAATCCGACCAGGATCAAAATGGCGATGCATGCCTGAATGATGACATAGCCAAACTGGTGCGGAGCGACCACGGATCCGGCGCTTTTGTGATAATTGAAAGTCTCGATCTTGGTAGTTGGATCAGCCGTGATACCGCCCAGATAGCTGACCGTCACCATTTGTGGCTTGCCGTCGGAACCCTTGACCCATACCGGATGACCGTCTTTATCGAGTGCCGGAATCGTTCCGCCCGGATTAGCCGGATCGACCATCTGCTGGCCAGCGTGAGCCGGATCGGGAATCATCTTCGGCGGGTTTGCCGGGTCCGGCATGGAATCCTGAACGTACTGAGTGGGCGTTCCGGTCGAGTCCAGAACCCAGATTTCGCTCCCTTCAGGATGGTTGGAACGATGTGCGATCGCCATAATGGAGAAGATCAGCAAGGCGATAATTTGGGTGGCATTGATCGCGACGCCGACGCCGGTCGAACCGACGACTCCCCGGTATGCGATATACGCAACGCCAAAAGCAAAGAGGATACAGAAAGCCCACATAAAGATCGGGCTGGGGATGGAGGCGCTGAAGTGGCTGCCATCGGAGAAGTGCGCATCGACTTGCCCGATCATGTACCCCACGATCATGGCGGTGACACCCACCATCACCCCTGGATAAACCCAGTAATAGAGATGGCTGGCCCAACCCACGACGAACTTCGACAGGCGAGCCCATTTGAACGCGGCTTTTTTGGACAGGAAAGCCTGCTCGGCAAAGAAATAGCTTGAACCAGCGCCGGGATATAGCTTTGACAACTCTGCGTAGGCCACGGCAGTTGCCAGGCACAGTAGAAGCGCGAACAGAATGCCCAGCCACATGGACATGCCTGCCGCCGGGGAACCCGTCAAGACTTGGCCACCAAACGTCAGCCATAAGAACGCCCCAGGCGCAATCAGCGCCATGGCATTGCTTGTCAGACCGGTCAATCCCAGAGTTGCCTTTGCGGTAGTTCCGCTAGCAGTGGGAGTTTCTGTTGCCACAATCACTCTCCTTAGCGGAGGGCGAAGCCCTACCGCATGCCGAATAGACTCAAAGCGCGTGGTTGCACGGCAATTACAAACCATGTGCCAAAAGAAAGAACTTGCATTTTGCAACGCCAACGCGGGCTGAAAATCGTGCAAAATTCAATCTCCGGCTCTTTTTCCGTCGAGGTTGGCCCCAATGAGATCAAGCTTAAAAACTATGCAGATAGGTACAGCGTTGAAATCGATAGCCGCAAATATGAGCGGTGATGCATGGGCTGTTGAAAACTCTGGTTGGATACGCTGCTCTTGTAATGTTGATGTCGGTATCTAAAATCGGGGTTTCAACCGCGCAATCGACGTTTTTCTATGCAGATATCCTACGCGGCTTTATCGACGGAGGGGCCGGTTCGCCCTAACAATGAGGATTCCATCGCCTATTGGCAGCCGAAGAGCGAGACGGATTGGCGGAATCACGGGGCTATCGCGGTGCTGGCGGATGGGGTGGGGGGGCAGTCGAGCGGCGAGATCGCTAGCAAGCTGGCGTGCGAAACCGTCTTGAAGGTGTTCCTGGAATCCAAACCGCTGGCATCGCCGGCGCAGATTCTCTTCCAGATGTTTGCCGCGGCCAACATCGCGGTTTACGACCAGAACATGAAGCACAACGGCACGGGCCGGATGGCGACGACCCTGACGGTGAGCCTGTTTCGGCATAACGAGGTGAACATCGGGCACGTGGGGGATTGCCGGGTGTACGTGGTCCAGCAGGGTCGGATTCGCCGGGTGACCAACGACCATTCCTACGCCGGGGTGCAACTGAAGCTGGGATTGATCACGGTGCAGGAGGCGATGAACAGCGAGATGCGCTCGGTCCTGACGCGGACGGTGGGGCAGGAGCCGACGATCCGCGTGGACTATCATACGATCAGCGTTCACGGCGGGGACATCATCGTGCAGATGTGCGATGGGATGTGGTCGCAACTGACCGAAGGGGAGATATTAGAGGCAGTCGGGAAGCAGGCGCCGGAGGAGGCATGCAAAATGCTGGTCCGGATGGCCGAGCGCCGCGGGGCGGACGACAATCTCTCGGTCCAGGTCGTCCAGGTGCAGGCGATCGAGCGGCTCAGCTATTACCGCGGATTGCCGACGTTTCAGAAAGAGAGTCCGGCCGTCATGGGAAGCGAATTGGAAGTGGGCCAGGTGCTGGACGGACGATTCCGCATCGTCGACATCATCAGCCGATCCGGCATGGCGTCGATCTTCAAGGCGATCGACCAGACGAGCGACGCCGTGGTGGCGCTGAAGGTGCCGTTCATGCAGTTTGAATCCGATCCGGGGTTTTACCAACGATTTCAAAGAGAGCAGGCGATCGGCAAGGCCCTTCAGCATCCGTACATCCTGAAGATGATGGATGAAGAATCGATGAACAAGAGCCGGCCGTACATCGTGATGGAATATCTGGAGGGCCAGACGCTGGGGCACCTGATGCAGACGATCCGGCCGATGCCGGAGCCGGATGCGCTCAAGATCGCCAGCCGCATCTGCGAGGCGCTGCACTACATGCACGAGCACGACGTGGTTCACCGCGATCTGAAGCCGGATAACGTCATGATCTGCAACGACGGGAGCATCCGGATCATGGATTTCGGAATCGCCAAGATGGAAAGTGCGCGGCGATTGACGTTCGGCGGATTCACGCCGGCGATGGGCACGCCCGATTACATGGCGCCGGAACAGGTCAAAGGCAAGCGCGGCGACCGGCGCACGGACATCTACAGCCTGGGCGCGATCCTGTATGAATTGGTGACCGGATCGGTTCCGTTTGAAGGCGCCAATCCGTTCATCATCATGAACAGCCGGCTCAGCGGCGATCCCGTGGCCCCGCGACAGCGAAACGAAAAAGTTTCCCCGCAAGTTGAAGAGATCGTCCTCCACGCCATGGCCCGCAATCCGCAGGAACGCTACGCCACGGCGATGGACATGAAACAGGAATTGGACCACCCCGAGACGGTGCAAGTCACGGGCCGATGCGACCGGCTGGTCACGCCCAATCCGGTGTCGGGAAACCTGCGGCGATATCGGCTGGTGGCGATTTGCATCTTGATCCCGATTGTGGTGTTCGCCATCGCGTGGTTTTCCACGCATCACGTGAGCATCAGCGTGAAGTGAGGGGACGCTGGCAGCGCCATCACGTTGAGGCCTTGACGGGAATTTGATCGGTGGTGAGTTCTTGGAGGTCAAGCTTCGCGCTGGCGTGATCGATGTCGATGCCAACCAGATTTCCGCCAGCGTCATAATCCAGCACCACCCCTTCGGAAATCTCGACGCTGTCCGCGCTCGGCTTGGACGCCAGGTCGATATCTAGCGAGTCGGTATCTGGATGGTGTGAGCGATGTGTGAAGTGCCGTCCTTGTAGCGATCACAAAATATCTACGGGCCATAGGTTGTCGGTTGCGTCGTGGGGGCCACTGCCGTCAGCAGTTTGGTGAGCGTACGTTTCTCGAAGTCAAGCACGATGGCTATGTGAGCCGCCTGAAGTCAAACGGTCTGTTGGAGCGGGAGATCGAGCATCTGCTGAAGCGTCCGGCGGGCCGACGGCCGGAGAAGCCCATCGTCCGGTATCACGAGTTCATGTATCAGGCCGCCAGTTGGGACAAGGCTCGTCGGGTGGTGGCGAAGGTGGAGTGGCACCGGGATGAGCTATTCCCCCGCGTCGGCTTCCTCGTCACCAACCTGGGCGGCGGGGCCGCTCCCGTCACTTGGTTTTACAACGATCGCGGGACGGCAGAACAGTGGATCAAGGAAGGCAAGAATGCGGTGAGGTGGACCAAGCTCCCCGGCCATGATTTCGCCGACAATCAGGTACGCCTGCAACTGTTCGCCCTGGCGTATAACAGGGGGAACTTCCTGCGGCGATTGGCGTTGCCCGCTGGCGTAAAGCAGTGGTCGCTGACCACTCTGCGGGAGAAGCTCCTCAAGATCGGGGCGAAGGTGGTGCATCACGCCCGATCGGTAGTGTTCCAGATGGCGGAGGTCGCGGTTCTCCGCGAGCTGTTCCGACTGATCCTGGCAAAAATACGACGGCTGCGGCTGCCGATGGCGGTGTCAGGATGATGACCGGCAGTGTGAAAGACATGCGAAATAGCCGGGGCGATGGCGGCAGTCTGTTCGCGGGGCATCGCCAAACCGTTGAAGGCGTCAAAATGCAGATGATGAGCTTCGCAATCTCGCCGTTTCAGGCAGCCGCGAGCCAAGAGAAACCTTTCCAAATCCTCGAAATCTCAATATCATACGCAAACTTGCCGACGACGTTCGCCGGCAGAGGTCCATAAGGGAAATCCCGATCAAATCTGCTATCAGTCATTGCTTGGGATGTCGTCATGACGCGACAGATTCAAAAAGTGAGGGTGCTGCCGCTCTCCCGTGGCATTCTTGCCCTGGCGTTGCTCTTGCTTTGCGGCTGCACGTATGCGCGTCCGCCGGAGCAACCGCGCTCGGGATTCGGTGGCGCGGATTACGTCACAACGCAAGTCAGAAAACAGCACGTTGCACGAAACGGCACGAGCTTCTTTGTATTCGCACCCGTTGCCTCGGGCGCCCCGTTGAGTCGGCCTGCGCAGCTGGTCATCTTCTTCCACGGATGGACCTTGACCAACCCGGCCTCCTACGGCGGATGGCTGGACCACCTGGCTCGGCGCGGCTGCGTAGTGCTCTGCCCTGAATATGAGCCCACCATGTCGACGCCCATGGGGGCCTTCACCGCCAACGCGATGGAATCGGTGCGCGAGGCCGTCGGCTGGCTCAGGGAGCGCCAAGACCTGTCGGTCGACTGGGATCGTGTTGTGGTGGTGGGGCATTCCTCCGGCGGAATGCTGGCCGCCAATTATGCCGTCCTGGCCAAGTCGGCCGGAGCGCCCCTTCCCAAGGCCGTGTTTGCCGTCCATCCGGGGACGAAATGGATGAAAATGTCTGACAGCTACACTGCGCTTGAAAACATGGCCGAGATTCCGCCGGACACGCTGCTCCTGGTTCTGCAGGGCGACGAGGACCGGTTGGCCCTGCCACGGGACGGGCGCGAGATTATCGCCCGTGCCACAAACACGCCGCCCGAGAAGAAACGACTGGTAGTCCTGCACGCGGACGGCCATGGCCGTCCGAGGATCCAATCCGGGCATTTCGCGTGTTTCGCGCAGGATAGTGCCTACGACGCGGATGCAATCATCAACGGCGTGGAAGTCTCTTCAGCGGACCGGAAGGTGGAAATCGAACCCCAGGCCTACCTGGTTTATTGGCGATTGCTGGACGCTCTCATCGCCGCGCCCCCGGGGTGTTCGCTCAACGAAGCCCTCGGGGGTGAACCGACCGCGTTGGACTTAGGCTG
This sequence comes from Tepidisphaeraceae bacterium, assembly GCA_049512115.1. GTDB lineage: Bacteria > Planctomycetota > Phycisphaerae > Tepidisphaerales > Tepidisphaeraceae > PALSA-1353. The sequence continues at coordinate 10,798 of JBEKXM010000071.1, forward strand.
GTGGAGCGACGGAACGCCGATCCGCCGGCTTGAAGAGCGCTGAGACGTGCCGAATCCCATGGCAAGTGCGCCGGCCCGCTTGCGGAGCGAAGATCCCGGGTCTTTTCTTGAATCGGCCTTGGAAGCCTGAAATGAAGTCACGAAGCAGCTACTGCTGGGCGTGGGACGCGAGACCCCAGCGACGGTGTTTTCGGAGGTTTCACCTCGACGAACGCAGGTGCCAGCGAACGGTTTGGCTTAGTTGGCGAACGCAATCGCCGCTTCCAAGTATAAAACGAACCTTGGGTAATTCCCCTTTCCTGGCAGTAGGCCGCGACAGTGAGCCCGCTGGGCCGCTGTCCGTCGATGATCTGGCGCCATTCTTCTGGACCAGGAAGCTGTGATTTGTTCATCCCGCGGCAGCATGACGATTGCCGGCTAAAGAAAAAAGATGCTGTTCACGTAGCGCACACTGGATGGTAGCTCAATTTCATGGTCTGAAAGCCACTATTTCCACCCCACGCGCAAATCCGCGATCTGGCGGCATTGCTTGAGCAGGGGCTCCACATCGTTCAAATGAAGCATGGTGGCGGCATCGCTCTTGGCGTTTTTGGGGTTGGGATGACATTCCAGAAATAATCCGTCCACGCCGGCGGCCACGGCGGCTCGGGCGAGCAATGGGGAATATTTGGGATTTCCGCCGCTTTGATGGCCCATGCCGGCCGGCTGTTGGGTGCTGTGGGTGACGTCGAACACCACGGGGCAGCCGAATTCCTTCATGACCGCCAGTCCGGTGAAATCGTTCACCAGGCGGTTGTAGCCGAAGAACGTGCCGCGCTCGGTTAGAAGAATTTGGTTGTTTCCCGTGGATTTAATTTTTTCGATGGCATTGCCCATCTCGGCGGGGGACATGAACTGGCCCTTTTTCACGTTGACCCATCGGCCGGTCATGCCGCAGGCCAGGAGCAGGTCGGTCTGCCGTGCCAGAAATGCCGGGACTTGAAGCACGTCCACGACCTTGGCGGCTTCGGCCGCCTGGCCTGGTTCGTGAATGTCCGTCAGCACCGGCACGCCGACTTCGCGTTTCACTTTTTCCAGTACGATCAGCCCGTCGCTCAGCCCCGGGCCGCGAAACGTGTCCTTGCTCGATCGGTTCGCCTTGTCGAAGCTGGCCTTGAAGATGCAGGCCAGCCCCAGCTTGTCGCAGATTCCTTTCACTTTGGCGGCGATGGTCAAGCAAAGATCCGCCGATTCGATGACGCACGGCCCGGCGATCACAAAAAGGGGGCTACG
>JBEKXM010000072.1:0-12005 GCA_049512115.1 Tepidisphaeraceae bacterium
GCCGAGCTTGAGGGACGTCACTTTGCCGGGAAATTGATTGCGCGCGCTCAACGCCATGGTTTCTCCTGATTTAAAAAATATGCCTGCAGCGGCTTCACGCCCCATCCACCGGATTGAATCGCCTTGATCGCCCGCGCCGCCGCGCTGGCGCCCGTGATCGTCGTCACGATCGGAACCTTGTTCAATACCGACATCGCCCGAATCTTCCCCTCGTCCGTCGCCGGTCCCTTCTTCGTCGGCGTGTTGATGATGAGCTGCACCCGCCCGTTCTTGATGTAATCCGCGATGTTCGGCCGGCCCTCTGCCAGCTTGCTGATCCGCGTCGCGGCAATGCCATGCCGGCCGAGCGCCTCGTGCGTCCCCCCTGTGGCCAGAATCTGAAACCCCATCTCGCTGAACGCCTTGGCAATCGGCACGATCGCCTCCTTGTCCTCGTTCCGCACCGAGATGTACACGTTTCCCGACACCGGCAACACCGTTCCGGCCGCGATCTGGCTCTTGGCAAACGCGTGCGGGAAATCCGCGTCGATGCCCATCACCTCGCCCGTCGATCGCATCTCCGGACCCAGAATGATGTCCACGCCGGGGAATTTGTTGAACGGGAACACCACTTCCTTCACGCTGACGTGCTTCGGCGGAGTCGGCTCGGTAATGCCGAGTTCCGCGAGCGATTTGCCCGCCATCACCTTGGCGGCGATCTTGGCGAACGGCTGACCCTGGGCCTTGGAGACGAACGGCACCGTTCGGCTCGCACGAGGGTTCACCTCGATCACGTAAATCTCGCCGTTCTTGATCGCATACTGCACGTTCATCAGCCCTCGCACTCGCAGCGCCTTGGCCAGCTCGCGCGTCTGCCGCTTCAGCTCGGCGACGATCTCTTTCGACAGCGAGTAGGGCGGCAGCGAACACGCCGAATCGCCGCTGTGAATCCCCGCCTCTTCGATGTGCTCCATGACGCCGATGATCATCGCCTGCCCCGAATCCGATTTCCCCGCCGGATCGAAATCCGCCACGCAATCGACGTCCACCTCCGTGGCCGCGTCGAGAAATTTATCGATCAGGATCGGCGCGTTGGCGATGGTGGAAGCCTCCACGGCATGGGCCATGTAAAAATTCAGTTGGGTTTCATCCGAAACAATTTCCATCGCCCGCCCGCCCAGCACGAAACTGGGACGGACGAGCACCGGATACCCGATTCGATTGGCAATCTCGCGCGCCTCGGCCACCGACCGCGCGATGCCGTTGACGGGTTGCTTGAGATTCAGTTTTTGCAGCAGCGTTCGGAACTGCTCCCGATCCCCGGCCTCATCGAGCGATTCGACGGTCGTCCCAAGAATCGGCACCCCCGCGTCTTTCAATCCCCGCGCCAGATTCAACGGCGTCTGCCCACCGAATTGAACGATGACGCCCTTTACCAAGCCCACGGATGGCAATCCGTGGGTTTTCGTCCCCTCAGCGCCAAACGGCCCGCCATTCAGTCGCTCGCAAATGTTCAAAATGTCCTCATGCGTCAGCGGCTCGAAAAATAGCAGGTCGCTCGTGTCGTAGTCAGTACTGACCGTCTCCGGATTGGAATTGATCATGACCGATTCCAACCCCAACTCTTTCATCGCAAACGCCGCCTGCACGCAACAATAGTCGAACTCAATCCCTTGCCCAATCCGATTCGGTCCGCCGCCGATAATGATCACCTTGGGTTTGTCGGTGAGGCGGATTTCGTCTTCAGTTTTCGAGTTGCCATTTACTGAGAAGGGCGTTTCGTAGGTTGAATAGTAATACGGTGTCGAAGCTTCAAACTCAGCGGCACAGGTATCGACAAGTTTGTATACCGGTTGAATAATTAAATGTTGCCGCGCAAGGCGAACCGTGGCCGGAGGCATGCCCCATACTGTTCCTAACTGAACATCGCTGTAGCCCCACGCCTTAGATTGCTGAAGCAATGGTTTGAGGATTGCGTGAAGGCCGACCAGCGAAAAGCCTTTCGCATTGGCCTCACGGGCTTTGTCGACCACGCCTGCCAGTTCCGCTTCGAAATCCACCAACTCCTTCATCTGCCCCAAAAACCACCGGTCGATCTTCGTCAACTCATAAATCCGATCGATGCTCCAGCCCATCTTCATCGCATACCGGATGTAATACAGCCGGCCCTGGCTGGGGATGGCCAGTTTCCGCCGGAGCTTCTCTTCGGGGATTGGCCATTCCTGATCGAGACTTTCGCCTTGGATGGTTTTGTCCGTGGCATGGGCGTCCCGCCCATGATCCGAGCCAGACATGGGCGGGACGCCCATGCCACGGTTCAGCCATTTATCGTACGCATCAAGTCCAAACCCAAACCGCTTCACCTCCATGCTGCGGATGCCTTTTTGCAACGCCTCCTTGAACGTCCGCCCGATGGCCATCGCTTCGCCGACGCTCTTCATCTGCGTCGTCAGCGTCTCATCCGCATCGGGGAATTTCTCAAACGTCCAGCGGGGGATTTTGATCACGCAATAGTCGATCGTCGGCTCGAAACAGGCGCTGGTGTAATATTCCCAAGTCCCATCCGCCGCCTTCTTGCTGGTGATGTAATTCGGCAACTCGTCCAGCGTGTATCCCACCGCCAATTTCGCGGCCAATTTGGCGATCGGATACCCCGTGGCCTTGGACGCCAATGCCGACGATCGCGACACGCGCGGATTCATCTCCACGACGATCATGTCGCCGTTCTCCGGATTCACGGCGAATTGAATGTTGCTTCCGCCCGTTTCCACGCCGACGGCGCGGATGACCGCGATGCTGGCGTCGCGCATCCGCTGGTATTCCTTGTCGGTGAGGGTTTGGATGGGCGCCACCGTGATGCTGTCGCCCGTATGCACGCCCATCGGGTCCACGTTTTCGATGGAGCAGATGATGACGACGTTATCGTTCTTGTCGCGCATCACCTCCAACTCGAATTCCTTCCAGCCGATGACCGACTGCTCGATGAGGACTTCGGTAACGGGGCTGGCGTCGAGTCCGCGCTGCACGATGGCGTCGAATTCCTCCACGTTGTACGCGATTCCCCCGCCCGTGCCCCCGAGCGTGAACGCCGGGCGGATGATCAGCGGCAATCCGATCTCGTCCATGACCTTCTTCCCCTCGTCCAACGCATGCACCACCCCGCTGAGCGGCACCTTCAGGCCGATCTTGATCATCAGGTCTTTGAACACCTGCCGATCCTCGCCGCGGAAAATGGCTTGCCGGTTGGCCCCGATCATCTGCACCCCGAACCGCGTGAAGATCCCCTTGTCGTAACAGGCCATGGCGGTATTGAGGCCCGTCTGTCCGCCGAGCGTGGGCAAAACCGCGTCGATTGGGCACGGCCCGCGCGATTCCAACTCCAGAATTTTCTCCACCGCCTCCGGCGTGATCGGCTCGATATACGTCGCATCCGCGAATTCCGGATCGGTCATGATCGTGGCCGGGTTGCTGTTGATCAGGACGATGCGATACCCCTCTTCCTTAAGCGCCCGGCAAGCCTGAACGCCGGAATAGTCAAATTCGCACCCCTGCCCGATGACGATGGGTCCCGAGCCGATGATGAGGATGGAATGGATGTCGGTTCGCTTAGGCATCGCGCGGAGTCTTTCGGCTCAAAATTCGAGGTAATCTACAGGGGTACGGTGCGGTTTTCCAATGATCCCGTTTAGCTGCCGGGCTTGCCCGGCGCGCTCTTCGGGACGATGGCGGCGAGTCGAAACAACTCAAATACGAAATTCGCAGATGCAGGGGAGGCGGGCGACACTGCATACGGCCCCAATCCCGGCGCGCCGGGACTCCCCCGCACCCCCTCCACCCACTTCCACTTCCCCTCAACCGTCCAGCACGAAAACAAGAGGAAGTTGCCCGTCGCCTTTTCTTTTGCCCCTGAACGCCCACGGCGCCGCCGTGGGGTTGTACCATGCGACAAGTGGTACGCGCGCGATGGCGGCGGGGCTGGCCGATCATGTTTGGGAAATTGAGGAATTGGTGGGCCTGATCGATTAAAGGGTTGTCCTGCGGGTGTTGTTTAGTTGTGCGGTATAATTCCAGCATGAAGCCGAACGCCCCAGACGATGATAACGTTGCGAATCTTCTTGCCAATTTAACAAAAAAACGGATGGTTGAGACGATCTATTCTGCCCTGCGCAAACGCGGGATAGCTTGGGTGCTCGCCGTTTCCGAATCGCTTCCCAGTGGCAAAAGCCGGTTGGATTTGTTGTCGCCTCATGATCCCGAGGTATATCCAGACGGGTGGTCCGACGATGCAGTAATTGCCAACCTTGGCGAGTGCGGACATTGCGGAGCGACGCTTTACTCTTGGGCTAAACGGGTGATTTGCCCTGTTTGTGGGTCAAAGGCGAATTGCACCTAAATATTCTAAAGAAAAATCAAACTGACCCACTACCCGAATTTTCGAAAACTTGACAAAAAAATCCCTTCGCCTACCATTCCAATCACAATTGAATAAGTTTCTTATCGAGAGTGGCTGAGGGTAGGGCCCTGTGAAGCCACAGCAACCCATTCGAGCCTTAGCTTGAAATAGGTGCTAACTCCCGCCCGATTTTCGGGACAGATAAGAGGAAGCCCATCCTTCGTCGATTTCAGCCTCTTCTTATCAATTCGTCATTACTCGTTGGTCATTCGTCACTTGCGGCGAGCGCGTCTGGGCAAATGACCAATGACAATCAGGACAAGGACCACGGATCCATGAGTTACGTCGTCGGGTTGAAATGTAAAGAATGCGGGAATCGCGCCCCGGTGTCCCCGGTACACGTGTGCGAGGCCTGTTTCGGGCCTTACGAAGTGGAATACGACTACCCCGCAATGAAGGGGAAGGTCACACGAGAATCGATATCGGCCGGTCCCAAGAGCCTTTGGCGATACAAGGATTTGCTGCCGGTTTCCGAGCCGAAGACGGGATTCAATTCGGGGTTTACTCCACTGCGCAAGTCGCAGCGGCTGGCAAATGAACTGGGCTGTACAGACCTTTGGATCAAGGACGATTCCTGCAATTATCCGACCTACTCATACAAGGAGCGGGTCGTTTCTGTGGCCATCTCCAAGGCGATCGAATTTGGCTTCGACACCGTCGGTTGCGCCAGCACGGGAAACCTGGCCAACAGCACGGCCGCCCACGCCGCCATGGCGGGGCTTCGATGTTTCGTCATGATCCCGCACGATCTGGAACAGGGAAAAGTCCTGGGCAGCCTGATCTTCGGCCCGACCATGGTGCGGATTCGCGGAACTTATGACGATGTCAATCGCCTTTGCACGGAGATCGCGGACAAATATGGATGGGCGATCGTGAACGTGAATCTGCGTCCCTATTACACCGAGGGGGCCAAGACCTACGGATTCGAGATCGCCGAGCAACTCGGCTGGCGGTTGCCGCAACATACGGTCGTTCCGACGGCGGGGGGGACCATTCTGCCCAAGGTCTACAAGGCCTATCGTGAATTCATCGAACTGGGTTTGGTTGAGGACAATCACCCGAAGATTTATTCGGCCCAGGCAGCCGGCTGCGATCCGGTGGTCAAGGCGATCCACAAGGGGATCGACATCATTGAGCCGCAGAAGCCGAACACGATGGCCAAAAGCATCGCCATCGGGAATCCGGCCGACGGATATTACGTCTGGCACGCGGTGAAGGATTCCGGCGGTTGGGGCGAAAGCGCCAGCGACCGCCAGATTGTGGATGCGATCAAGCTGCTCGCCAAAACCGAAGGCATCTGGACCGAGCCGGCCGGCGGCACAACCCTGGCAGTGGCCATCAAACTGATCCAGCAGGGCCGCATTCCCCGCAACGAATCCATCGTCATCAGCATCACCGGCAATGGGCTCAAGACGTTGGAGGCGGTGCAGGACGATCTGGCGTATCCGGAGGTGATCGAGGCCAAGCTTTCCGAGTTTGACGCGATGTTGCATCGCCAGCATGGCCAGCACAAGCCGCCGATTCACGCCGCCCGCCCGGCGGTTTCGGTGGTATAATCGCGGATCGCCTATTGGCTAGGCCGCGCACGCGGTGCCACGGGTTTTTCAGAAAAGGACCAAAGAATGAGCGTTAAAGTTCGAATTCCCTCTCCACTGCGGAGCTACACCCAGGGCGCCGACGTGGTGGAGGTCCCCGGCAACAGCGTCGGCGAAGTCCTGAACGCCCTGAAGGAAAAAGCCGGCGGTATCGAGACGCGGTTGTTCAAGGCGCCGAATCAGCTCAACCGCTTCGTCAACGTGTACCTCAACGATGAGGACATCCGATTTTTGAAGAATCTCGAGACCCCCGTGAAATCCGGCGACGAAGTGAGCATCGTCCCGGCGATCGCGGGGGGCTATTAATTGAATTTGAGGTGGCACATGGAAGATAGCGAAACTCACGAACAATTGAAGGTCAATACCGAGGGAGACGCCGGTCCCTATTTGATGGTCCCTCTCGAACAACTCGATGCTGTGCGTCGTGTCCTCCAACAAAACGGCATTGCATACGTCGTGGCGGAAGATGCCATCGAATTGGATGATCGGCCCGCCATTGCAATCGTCGATTTCGGAATTGGCGCGGATACCGCTCGCATCCAGGCAGTTCTTAATGCAGCGTAATTTGCTCACGGATGATATACATGGCCGATTTGGCTACAGACATTCGTTCCCTCGCCGCGAATTGTGATCAAACTTTGGATGAACTGCATGATGACTATGTGCATACTCGCATGCTATGGCGAGGTCTTCAGGTGCGAGTGCTCCGGCACAAAAAGAAGCTGCGAGTACACAATCCGATCACCAAGAGCATACTGGATGGCGTTCAACTTGCGAGCAGGGCCCCCACTTCGGTGCAGCGATTGACTAAACGCAGCTTCAAGGACATCGTTGCAAAGTTCGAGCATTTCGTGGCCGAGTTGCTGCAAATGTGGTTGGTCGAAAATCCCGACCTGATTTCCGAGAAGGCCCTCAACGTCGCGACACTTCTTGCCAGCAAAACGCTGCTTGAAGCCCAAACCGCGGCAAAGCGAGAGGCCGTGGAATCATCTGTTGCCGACAAAATGTATGGACGCCCCGACAAATGGTTTAATTACCTTAAGAGCAAACTCGGCGCGGAATTCGATGCCGATGACAAGGGATTGTTTATTGAGATGAAGGCTCGGCGAGACGTTTTGGAGCACAGCAATGGCATCGTCGAAGCCACGTACTTGGAAAAGGCGGAAGACTTCGCCAAGTACCGTCTCGGCGACCAGGTGCGTTTGAGCGGCCAAGACGTCGATGAGGCATATCAGCTTGTCTCACGGCTTATCCGGAACATTGCCGAGTCCGTTGTTGCGAAGTTGAAGAGGTCATAACTGGTGAATTGCAGTTTGCACTCTTGGAAAGAAGATCGCCATGTACTCAAAACGCTGCTGGTTCACCTTTCCCACCCGCACCGAGGTGGAGCAGCCCATTATCTGGCAGATGAGCCGGAAGTTTCCCGAAGTCGCCTTCGACATCCGTCAGGCCAGCGTCCAGAACGAAATCGGTATCATGGCCGTGCTGCTGTCGGGCGAGGAGCGCGACGTGAAGGCGGCCATCGACTTCCTCCGCTCCAAGGGCGTCATCGTCGAGCCGATCGAAAAGAGCGTTGTCGAAGGCTGACGCGCGTTGCTCTCCGTCCCTTTTTGTATTTTTCAACCTTTACCAATAGGATTTGGAACACCTGACAAGAAGAACTGGCACAGAGAACACAGAGGCCACACCAGAGCACAGAGATATAATTTTTGGATGAAGAAATGTGTTTTCTCTGTGTGCTCTGTGATGTCTGTGCCCTCTGTGTCGCATTTTGTTAGAGGTTCCTATTTTTAATTTCCATGTCTGAACAATTACATTCGAAAATTCTCTCGCATTTGAAATCCGGGCAGTATCGTCCGCTGAAGCCGAGGCGGTTGGCCAGGGAGATGAACCTGGCCCAGGACGAGGTCTATCCCAACTTTCGCGAGGCGCTGCGCGAGCTGATGCACGCGGGGCGCGTCGTACTGGGCGCGGGCGGCAGCATCATGCTGCCGGCCCAGGACCTTCAGGCGGAGGGGATTGTCGGCGCCTATCGCCAGAACCGCCGCGGCTTCGGGTTTGTCGTCCCGACCGATCCCGACGGCCACGAGGACTTATTCATCGCCGAGGGAGACAACGGCGGCGCCATCACCGGCGACGTCGTCCGCGCCAAGATCACCAACCGCGAGCAGCGGGACGGCAAGGTCATGTTCCGCGGCCGCGTCATCGAGATCATCACCCGGTCGCAGAAGCGGTTCGTCGGAACGCTGACCAAACAGCACGGACAATGGCTGGTTTTGCCGGATGGAAACATCCTCACCGCGCCGATCCTGACGCCGGATGCCGCGGCGCGGCACATCAAGCCGGGAACCAAGGTCGTCGTCGAACTGACGAGCTATCCCAACGAGGACGTCGCGGCCCAGGGCGTCATCACCCGCGTGCTCGGGCAGCCGGGTGAGAAGGACGTCGATCTTCGGTCCGTCATCGTCCAGTTCAATCTTCCAGAGGAGTTTGGCGAGGATTGTCTCGAACAGGCGCGCGGCGCGGTGGATCGGTTCAACACGATCAGGAATCGGCCGGATCGGCTCGATCTTTCGGACCGGGTGATCTGCACGATCGACCCGGATGATGCCAAGGATTACGACGACGCGATCAGCCTGCGAAAGCTCGAGAACGGCCAGTGGGAACTAGGGGTCCACATCGCCGACGTGTCGGCCTTCGTCGAGACCGGTTCGGCGTTGGACGTGGCGGCGAAGGAACGGGGCAACAGTTGTTATTTCCCGGGTTTTGTCATCCCCATGTTGCCGGAGGTTTTGTCCAACGGCGTGTGCAGCCTTCAGGAGGGCGTTCCCCGGCTATGCAAGAGCGCGTTCATCGTATTTGACGATGATGCCCAACCGATCCACGCCCATTTCGCCAACACGGTCATCCGCAGCGCCAATCGGCTGCGGTATCGCGAGGCCCAGGCGATCATCGACAACTCCGATCTGGTTCCGCATCCGGATGGGCCGAGGAAAATTGACAGCTACGACCCTGCCGTGGTCGAGCTTTTGCATCAAATGAACGGTTTGGCGAAGCGGATTCAGAAGCGCCGGCTGGCGGCGGGGCAGATCGTGCTGGAATTGCCCGAAGTGGAATTGGTCCTGGATGAGAGCGGCAAGGTCGTCGATACTCGGCCCGAAGACCAGAGTTTCACCCACACCCTGATCGAAATGTTCATGGTGGAAGCCAACGAGGCGACGGCCCGGCTGCTCGATTCCGTGGGCGTACCGTTCCTTCGCCGCATCCATCCCGACCCGGACCCGGACAGCGGAAGCAGGCTGAAGCAATTTGTCGAGGTCGCCGGCTTCAAATTGCCCAAGGATTTGGATCGCAAGGCCATCCAGCATCTTCTGGCTTCCGTGCGCGGCAAGCCGCAATCCTTCGCGATCAACCTGGCGGTTCTGAAGAGCCTGACGCGCGCGGAGTATTCCCCGAGTCCGATCGGCCATTACGCTCTGGCCAGCAAGCATTATTGCCATTTCACAAGTCCGATCCGCCGCTACGCCGACCTGACGATTCACCGCCTGCTGGATCAGTACATTTCCGCCACCCAATCCGGCGGCAAGCGCGGCCGCCATCCCCGGCTCGAGGGGGCGCCGTCCCACGACCAGCTTGTCGATCTCGGCAAGCACATCAGCTTCACCGAGCGCCGCGCCGACGATGCCGAACGCGAATTGCGGAAAGTGAAAATCCTGGAATTACTGGAAAAGCAGGTCGGCCAGGATTTCCCCGGCGTCATCACCGGAATCACCAATTTCGGCATTTTCGTGCAGTTGACGACCTGGCTGATCGACGGAGTCATCCGCTACGAGGATCTGCTGGACGATTGGTGGGACGTGGACGAGCGCGCCGGCGTGATCCGCGGCCAGCGCACCGGCCGCCGAATCCGCATCGGCGATACCGCCACGGTCCGCATCGTCCGCGTAGACCCCGCCCGGCGCGAACTAAGCTTGGCGATTACGCAGCTCAAGACGCGAACCGACGCCCCAGCCGCGCCGCCGCCCCAGAAGACGAAGAAGCCGCATCGCAAGGGGAACGGCCAGCCGCATCACCGGCGAAGGCATAGGTAGGCCCGTTCTAACCCCTCAAGCCCCCGCACGCTTCCGTCCGATAATCAACCAAGAGATGCACGAACAACTCGTCGACGTTCTGGTTCACAGCCCTAACGAGGCGGCGGATGACCTGCTGCTCGAGGGATTGCGCCTCGGGGCCGAGGTCGAGCAATCGGTCATCATCAACGCCATCCTTCAGCGCAAATCCGTTCGGGGACTGTCCGGCGTCGTCGAGCGATACGAATCCCTGCCCGAGCGGCTTCAGGCGCTTGTTCTGACGAATATCAAGACCCTGCATCACGCCCTCCGCGAATGCGGCCGAAGCGACCGGCCCGAGGTGCGGCAGGCGGCCATGCGGCTCATCGCACTCAGCCGGCAATGCAAATTGGCCTACGTCCTGACCGAAAACCTGCACGATGCGGATGAATCCCTGAGCAAATCGGCCGCCGAAGCCATCGTGGCCCTGGCGCGATGGGTCTCCACCGGCACCCGCCGCTTGCAGCGGCACTATCAGCCGCCAACCGACGAGCCGCAACAACCCGCCCCCGAAAATGCCCAGCCGAAGGAGGATTTCCAGGCCCTCTATCAGGACGTGATGGAGCAGAGGACGGAGATCGAAACCGTGGTGGCCCGGGCGATGGACGTGCATCGGGGCCGGCATTCGCAGGATTTGCTTCGCGCCGCCCTCCTGCTCTGCGATTGGCCCCTGAGCAAAACCCTGGCGATTTTGCAGACGACCAAGCACGGCGGCCAGAACTCAATGGTTCGGCGGCTCCAGCAGCCGCCCGAGGCCGAGCACGTCGAAGCCTTTCTCCTCGGCGCCACGCACGGGCAGCTTCGGCTGCATTTCGGCAGCGTCTTTGCCCACATCGACGAAGCCCCGGTGCTGGATGGAATTCTGCGCAAAACGCACTGGCTCAAAGACCATCAGCTCCAACTCTGCATGCGCCAGGTCACGCGCGGAACCTGGTGGCAGGAAGGCGAACTGCTCCGCGACATCGGCCGCCGCGACGCCGCCGACGCCTGCAAGATTGCCGAATGGCTGGCGGCCTCGGGGATGCACGATCTGGTCCAGGATGAGCGGATGACCGTCCTGGCCAAACACGCCGCGACCCATCCGGGCGGGCGCCTGCGGCTGCTGTGCGTGGCGATGCGGCGAAAGAAAACCGACGGCGTGCAGTTCCTGCGCTTCCTGCTCGCCGATCCCGATGAGCGCCTGATGCGCATGGCGGCGCGGGAGATCGTCCGCCGCCGGCCCCCGGATTTCGAGAACATCCTGTTGCAATTGATGACCAACGCCCCCGCGTCGGTCCGGCGAGTGGTCAGCCGGTCGATCGGGCATGAGGGGTTCGAGCAGTTCTGGCAGCGGTTCGACCACCTGGACCGCCCGACCCGCAAGCAAGGCGGCCGGGCCATGCTCAAGCTCTTGCCGGATGCGGCGCAGCGGCTGGGCCGAAGGCTTGCGTCGGGACCGATGGAACAACGCCTCAAAGCGCTTCAGATGACGCAGGAGCTGGGACTGGCCGAAACCCTGCGCGAAGCGGTGACGGCCCTGGCGTCGCACCCGCATCCCAAGGTGCGCAGCAAGGCGGTCAGCGTCCTGGGCGAAACGCCCGAGGCTTCGGTGGAATTGCTCATGGAGCGCATCGTGCGCGACACGGATTCCCGCGTCCGCGCCAACGCCATCGAGGTGCTGGAGAATCACCAGACGCCCGAGTTCATCGCGTTGCTCGCCGAGCGGTCCAGGACCACCAACAGCCGCGAACGCGCCAACGCGATCAAGGCGCTGCACCGGATGCGGGTGGGAAACGTCGGGCCGGCCCTGATCGCCATGCTCCAGGACGCGCGCCCGGAGCATCGCATCTCGGCGATGTGGGCGCTGAAGCAGATCGGCTGGTGGAAGCT
>JBEKXM010000073.1:0-11954 GCA_049512115.1 Tepidisphaeraceae bacterium
GCACGGGCGTCGGCAAGAGCTTGGCGAAAAGTGCGGTCCTGGGTTTTCCATCGCCAGAGTGTTTTGCGGCTGATTTTGAGGATTTGGGCGATTTGGGACCAGCGCAGGCCGTCGAGGGCGAGTTCGATGGCTCGGCATTGGACGTTGTTGAGACGGTAATTGGGGTCGATGTCCCCAAATGTCCCCAAATGTGCACTTTCTGACGAATAAATTTCCGGGTCCTCGGGGGATGGAAGTGGCGAAGAAGTCGCGAGATCGGTGGACATAACCCTCCGGGTTAGAGCAGGTGAGCAGGGGAACAGGCGAACAGGTGAACAGTAGAGGGAAGAAAAAAGTAGGTCCCTCTACATAATGGGGCTGCGGGTGAAAGTTTTGGTAGCGTTTTTCGGAATTCCGTGGATTTTTTTGGAGTATTTTTTTGGGGAGGGATAGGAGACCATTCAAAACCATGGGTGGAGCGTCACCTCCGTGAAGTTGAGGAACAAGACAACCGCATTCTCGACGGCGGCGCTCTTTTTGCCCTCTTCCGGCGTACCGGGAGAGGGGGGGTTCGTGTGAGAATGCGGTTGCCCTGTGGCGAAGGGCGTCGAATGGCAATCTTGTTTGACGGTGGGCGGATGGCCCGATACCCTGAATAATGTGAACGCGGTCGAGTTTACAACCCAGCTAAGCGGTTCAAACGTGCTTCGGATTCCTTCGGAAGTGGCAGCCGCGCTTCCGAAATCCGGCAAGGCTCGGATTATCGTCCTCACGGACCAAGACGCGGACGACGCGCAATGGCGGATGGCATCTTACGAGCAATTTATGCGTAATGATCCTCCGGAAGACGCGGATTACGATTCCTGCCGTTCATAGGTCACAAACAAGTGGTTCCCTTGGGAGATTGTGTGTTACGACCGGCACTTTAGAAACACCCCTCATGTTTGCCGCACGGCTGGGCCAGGGTCTGGCCCGGCGAGCAGTCACGGGACGTTGGGGGCGGCTGTCGCTGAACGCCGATGCCCAGCCGCCATTTCCAGATCATCTGCGGCGGGTGGGGCTTTACCTGCACGTTCCGTTTTGCCGGACGCTTTGCCCGTTTTGCCCATACAACCGCTTCGTATACGGAGTCCGGGAATTTGAGGATTTCCAGCGAGCGGTCTGTCAGGAGATCGACTTATACGCTCCGCATCTGGCGGGCGCGCGGATCACGTCGCTGTACATCGGAGGAGGAACCCCGACGGTCGATCTTCCGGGCCTGGTGCACATCGTGAGACATCTGAAGCGATCCCTTCCGCCGATCGCCACCATTGCCGTCGAATTGCATCCCGCGTTCATGGACGATCGATGTCTTGAGACGTTGCGGGAAATGGGCGTGGACATGGTTTCGATTGGCGTGGAATCCACGGCCGACCGGCTGCTGTCCCGCATCGGCCGCGGGCACGACTCGCGGACGGCGTTGGACGCCGTCCGACGTGCTCGCCGCGCCGGTTTCGACACGGTCAACGCGGATCTGCTGTTCGCTCTGCCGACGCAGACCGTGGCTGAATGGGCCGATGGCGTCGCGCGCGTGCTGGACGCCGGGGCGCATCAGCTTAGCACTTATCCGCTGTTTTGTTTTTCCTATTCGGAACTGGGCCGTACGAGTCGGCTGAACGGCGTGCGCCAGCCGCCGCCGGCGGTCGTCCGCGCCATGCTGGAGGTCACCGACCGGCTCGCCACCCGTCATGGCCTTCATCGCTGCGCCGTGTGGAGTTGGATTGACGGCGCTCGGCGGAAATTCAGTTCCGTCTCGCGCCACCATTACATCGGCTTTGGTCCCAGCGCATCGTCGATGGTCGGCTCGCATTTCTACGTCAACACCTTCGACGTGCCGGCGTATGCGCGATCCTTGCCGGCGACGAGGCCGATTGCGCTGTCCATGCCGATGGACGCTCGACGGGAGATGGCCTATTGGCTCTATTGGCGCATGTATGAATTGTTCGTCGGTGAGGAGGAATTTCGCGAACTGTTCGGGCGGGGGCATTCGGTGCGCGGCACGTTCGGCCCGTCGATCGCCGCACTGTGCGTTTCCGGGCTGATGGAACGGGCCGACGGCGGATTTCGCGTGACGCCCGCCGGCGCGTACTGGATTCACCGGGCGCAGAACCACTACAGCCTCGGATACATCAACCGGCTTTGGGGCGCTTGCCGAGGCGCGGCCTGGCCCCGGGAGGTGGTGTTGTGAACGCCGGCCAATGGATTGACGCTTCCGTTTATGGCCTGAAACTGCTGGTGCTGCGCCGCCAATTGCCCTGCTTTGCCGGCCTGGTGCTGACCGACGCGTGCAATCTCGATTGCTTCTACTGCCAAAGCAAGAACCTGGGCGAATCGCATTTCACATACCGGCAGGCGTGCTCGACGATGGAAGATGCATACCGCCGCGGCCATCGCTTTTTATATATCACCGGTGGAGAGCCGACGCTCTGGCGCGACGGGCCGCAAGGCCTGGGCGACGTCGTCGCCGCGGCGCGCCAGACGGGCTTCTTCAGCGTTTTCGTGTACACAAACGGGACGCGCCCGCTGGACATCCGCCACTGCGCCTATGTGATCACCGTCGACGGACCCCAACGCGTTCACGACCGCATCCGTGGCGGAACCTGGGAGCGGATCATGTCCAACGTCCGCTGCTCGGGCAATCGCGCCGTCTTTGCCTCGATCACCTTGTGCCAGGAGAATGTCGCGCATCTGGAGGAATTCGTTCACCAGATCACGGCCCTGGGCCTGTTCCGCGGCATCTGGTTCAATCTCCTGACTCACCGGCCGGAATTTCTTTCCCGCCATGGCCTGAGCAACGCCCAGCGAACAGCGGCATTGGACGATCTGTGGCGGCTCAAACGTCTGGGGTATCCGATCGGCCTTTCGGCCGCGGCCTACACGGCAATGCGAAACAACGACTGGAAGCGGCCGATCCGCCAGATCGAGGTGATTACCAGCCGCCGCGTCTTCCCGTGTTGCCGAGACGTTGAGCACCCGGAGGTCTGTGCCCAGTGCGGATATTCCGGTTGCGCCGAGGTGGCCCAGGTCCTGGCGGGGCGGCCGTCGGCGATTATCCAGGCGATGCGGCTGACGCGCATGAGTTGATGCGAGGATTCGTGAGCCCCTCGACCTTCCACCCCCCACCCCAGCCCTCCCCCCGAGTACAGGGGGAGGGTGATGAGAGGGAAAACTTGCCACAAATCATGGCTGCTCCTTGTCACCTTTTTCCGCTCTCGACGACTTGGTTGGTGAGCAGGAGAATGTACATGATGATCGAAACCGAGGCTTGCGAGGATACGCGGTTGGTCGATCGTTGCCTTGGCGGCGACCGCGAAGCCTTCGGGCGGATTGTGGAACGCTATCAGGGGCTGATTTGCGCGATTGCCTACAATGCCTGTGGCGACGTGGGACAAAGCGAGGACTTGGCGCAGGAGACGTTCCTGGCCGCTTGGCGCAATCTCGATGCGTTGAAGGATCGGAGCCGCGTGAAACAGTGGCTGTGCGGCATCGCGCGGCACGTCATCCAGGAATCCTATCGCCGGGCCACGCGCGATCCGATCGCCGCTTCCACAACACTCGGGGAAGGCGTGGTGGAGGCAGAGGCATCTATCCAGCCCAGTGAGCAGACGATCAGCAAGGAGGAGCAGGCAATTTTGTGGCGCGTGTTGGGGGGATTGCCGGAACTCTACCGCGAGCCGTTGATCCTGTTCTATCGCCAGAGCCAGTCCGTGGCCGAGGTGGCCCAGACGTTGGAACTGTCCCAGGATGCCGTCAAGCAACGCCTGTCTCGTGGGCGCGTCATGCTGGGCGAACGGGTGGCGAAGTTTGTCGAGACTGCGCTGCACAATACCGGGCCGACCAAGGCATTCACGCTGGGCGTACTGGCGGCGTTGCCCGTGATGAGCGGTTCCACGAAGGCGGCGGTTGTGGGCGCGATGGCGGCCAAAGGCAGCGCGGCGGCAAAGGCGGCTGGTTTGATTGGGCTGGTCAATGCAGTTCTCGGTCCCGTCATCACGTTCTTTAGCTTGTATATCGGTTACACGTTGGATCGCGATAGCGCGCGGTCCCCGCATCGGCGAGAGTTTATCATCAAGGCTTATCGCGTCATGGTGGTGTGCATCGTGGCGTTCATGCTGGCGGTGCTGGTGCTCACGGTGTGGGGGATGCCGATGGCCATGTCGCGTCCAGCGATTTTCGCCGGGCTCTTCATCGGACTCGGGGCAGCTTACATACTGGTTATCATCGCCCTCAATGTATGGATGATGCGTCGCCGGCGAAGTCTCGGCCGACAGGAAATCGCTGATGGTCGTCCGGCGCCGCTTCTCGTGCCGGTGTTTGAGTATCGCAGCAAACTCGCTTTGTTGGGTTTGCCGCTGGTTCACATCCGTCTTCGCGGCGGTCTGGAACGCGGGCCGGTCAAGGCTTGGATTGCGGCGGGCGATGCGGCCATCGGCGTGATTTTCGCATTCGGCGCGATGGCGATCGCACCGATCAGCTTCGGCGGCTTGGCCGTCGGCGTCTTGACGCTGGGCGGCTTTGCTGTTGGTCTGCTGCCCTTCGGTGGCTTCAGCTTTGGCCCGTGGGCGATGGGCGGATTCGCAGTTGGCTGGCAGGCTTTCGGCGGCTGCGCCGTCGGCTGGTTGGCTGCACAAGGTGGCGTGGCAGTCGCTTATCAGTTCGCCCAGGGCGGCGTGGCACTTGCGTCGCACGCAAATGATGCGGCCGCCCAGACATTCTTTCAGAACAGCGCGTTCTTTCAGCACGCGCTGGCTATGGTGGACCACGCGTACTGGATAAACTTGGTCGCGATATTGCCGCTGGCATTGTGGTGGCAGCAGCACAAAAATAAACGCAAGCAATCGCGCCCTGGCGATTGATTTCTTGTAATTTAGCTGGATCGAGTCCGTCATATCCCTATAGCGAAAGGAGCAAACGATGTTTGCACGGATTTTGGGCCTGATTTCGGCGTTTTTAATGGCAATTTCAGTCGCTGGCGCGGCGCCGGCGACCAAGCCGGCGGCCAAACCGGTGATCGCGGTTTTTGATCTTGAGGGGCAGATGGGCGAGACGCCGGTGGATGAGTCGCTGGCGATCTTCGGTCCGCCGGGCTTGTCGCTTAGGGACGTGGTCACGCGGATTGACAAGGCGGCGAAAGATCCGGACGTGAAGGCGGTCGTGGTGTTGGCGGATGAATCGGCGTTCGGGTTGGCACAGGCGACGGAATTGCGCCAGGCGATGCAGGTTGTGCGGGCGGCGGGGAAAGACGTTTATGGACATGCCGATGGGCTGGCGATGGGACAATACGTGCTACTCAGCGGAGCTTCGCGAGTGAGCGTTGCCCCGACGGGCGAGATTTGGGCGATGGGGCTGTACGGGGATGCGTTGTACGTGCATGCGTTGCTGCTGAAGCTGGGGATTCAACCGGATTTTCTCCATTGCGGGGCATACAAGAGCGCGTCGGAGATTTTCATGCGCGACGGCCCAAGCCCCGAGGCCGACCAGATGGAAAATTGGCTGATGGATTCGGTGTATGACACGGCGACAAAACTGATCGCCTCGGGTCGAAACGTTTCCACCGATCAAGTGAAGAGCTGGATCGACGGCGGACCGTACACGGCGGAGAAGGCCAAGGACGCGGGGATGATCGATGCGGTAGAAGACCGGGCGGCGTTGGAGGCGATGCTGAAGGAGAAATATGGCAAGGACTTGGTGTTTGAGAAACGGTATGGCGCGGAAAAGCAGCCGGAGATCAATTTTTCAAATCCGTTCGCGATGATGGGCGTGCTGGCGCAATTGCTGAATCCGCCCAATGCGGCCACGGGCAAGGCGGCCGTTGGCGTGGTGTACGTGGATGGGTTGATCGTGACGGGGAAAAACGATTCGGGACTGATGGCGAGCGAGATGGCCGCCAGCACGGACATCGCCCGAGCGCTGGACGAAGCGGCGGCGGATGATTCGGTCAAGGCGGTGGTGTTGCGGATCGACTCGCCGGGCGGGTCGGCGACCGCCGGCGAAATCATCCTGCGGGCGACCCAGCGGGTGAAGGCGAAGAAGCCGCTGGTTGTGTCGATGGGGGACGTCGCGGGGAGCGGGGGATATTACGTCTCGTGCGCGGCCGATACCGTCTTCGCCGACGACGCCACGATCACGGCTTCCATCGGGGTCGTCGGCGGGAAACTGGTGACGACCGAAATGTGGAACAAGATCGGCGTGACCTTCAAGGCGTATCAACGGGGCGCCAACGCCGGATTGCTTTCCTCCGATACTAATTTCAGCCCGGACGAACGGCAGCGCGTGCAATCCTGGATGGATGAGATCTACGGGGTGTTCAAGAATCACGTGACTGCCATCCGCGGAAACAAGTTGAAGAAGCCGATCGATGAGCTGGCCGCCGGGCGGGTGTTCACGGGCCGCCAGGCTTTGGACTTGGGATTGGTGGATCGGATCGGCACGCTGCACGATGCGATCGCGTTCGCGGCGGATCAGGCCAGCGTGAAGGATTACGATGTAAGAACCGTGCCGGCTCCGAAGAATTTCCTTCAGAAGCTGATGGAGCAGTCATCCGGCGGCGACGCCGATGCCGGACACGTGGCCGTGGGCGCGGATTGGCTGGAGAGATTGGCGGAGCCATACCTGGCCGGCTTGGACCCGGAACACGTGGGGATGGTTCGAGCGGCGCTCTGGCAGCTTGAGTTGGTGCAGCGGGAACAGGTGTTGTTGATGATGCCGGCGCCGTGGTGCGGCAGGCCGGAGGTTTTTCGAGGTCGATAGCGATTCGTGCCTGCGGAAACCCTGCCGACTGAAGTCGGCAGGCCGCAGAAAGGGCGCTAGGGTTGCGTCGCGCTGGAGACGTCGGTCACGATTTCCGCGTGGACCGGGACGTCATCGGTCAATTTCAGCCAGCCGATGGCGAACGGCTGGCCGGGGGGAAGCGTGGCATCGTGGAGCGATGGTTGAGGTTGGAAGCGAAGGCTTCGGCGGCCGGTGTCCATCGCGTCGAATTGGGAAAGGCCCTTCGCATCGACGAGATCGGCGTCGGGCCAGGTGACGTCCACCGCCACGGCGAGGGGGCCGGGGGCGTTGCCGGTGTTCGTGAGGTCGATTTCCGTCAGCTTGGCCTCCGGGTGGCGCAGATTGATATGGATGTCCGGTTTTCCCAAGCCGATTGAGCCGTGGTGTTGCTGCTGATTGAAGACCCAGACGAGGATGGCGGCAAGGAAGAGTGTATCGACGACAATGAAGGGGATCAGGAAAGTTTTGACGCGGGGATTCACGGATAAATCATCTCGTGAAGAATTTTTTGATGAGGTGAACGGTTGCCTGCCGTCCAACGATGGCGATGCTCTCAAGGTTTGGGATCTCCTTGGGGCAGACCTGGACGCAATTGCCGGCCTTGGCGCAGTCGCCGATGCCGCCGGCTTCCATCAATGCGTTGAGGCGATCTTCCTTCAGCGCCGCGCCGGTGGGGTGATCGTTGAAGAGGCGGACCTGGCTGATGACTGCCGCGCCGATGAAATGATTGACCGGGGTATATTGCGGGCAGGCATCGAGACAGCAGCCGCAACTGATGCAGCGCGAAAGGGGATAGCGTTCTTCCTGAAGCCGCCGGGAGATTTGCGGGCCTTTGCCCAGATCGTAAGTTCCATCGACCGGGACCCAGGCCTTGACGCGTTTCAAATCGCTGAACAGACGTGAACGATCGACGAAGAGGTCGCGAACCAGGGGGAACTTGCCCATCGGTTCGAGGGTAATGGCGCGTCCGGCTCCAAGCCTATCGACGAGCGCGGAGCAACTTTGGCGTGCTCTGCCATTGATGACCATGGTGCAGGCGCCGCAGACTTCTTCGAGGCATCCGCTGTCGTACACGACCGGGGTCGTGGATTTGCCGTCGGTGGTCGCCGGGTGGGCGGCAATGTATTGCAGGCAGGAGATGATGTTCATATTTGGCCGGCGTGGGACGGCAAATTCCTCCCATCGGGGTGGCTGGCCGGGCCCATCCTGGCGGCGAATCCGCAACGTCACGGTGCTGTCGGACGACGCCGGGGGGCGTGGTTCGGTCGTGGTGGGGTTCATTTATCAAGCACTTTAGAAGGCAAAGCCCTTTGGCACAAGATGATGGGTTGCGGATTTATATTTGGGATGTCGCGTGTGGAAAGTGGGGAGGGAATGGAGAGATGGATTACCGATGGGATAGGATCGCGGGTTATGGGATGTTGTGCGCGAGCGGTTGCGACCGATAATAAATATGCATAGATTCTAGGATTAAGCTGAGGATGATGAGCCCGGAAACGACTGTTAAACAATCGCCGCAACCACCGCCGCTGAACGGACCGCAATTCCCAACCGAAGGGGGCAAATCGCGTTCGCTCTGGATCTTGTGGCTGGTGATTCTTTGCGTGTTGAGTGGGATCGTTGCGCTGGTGGTTTATCGGCTGCGCACAAGCCAGGCAAACGCATCCAGCCGGAGCATCGTGGGCGGGCGGGGCATTCCGGTGGACGTGGCGATGGCGGAGCGCGGGAACCTGCCCGTTTATCAGGATGCCCTGCTGGGCACGGTGACGCCGATCCAGACCGTCACCATTCACACTCGCGTGGACGGTCAATTGATCAAGGTCGCGTTTGTCGAGGGGCAGATCGTCAAAAAGGGCGATTTGTTGGTGCAGATCGATCCCAATCCATTCAAGGCGCAATTGGAGCAGGCGCAGGGCCAGCTTGCCAAGGACCAGGCGTCGCTCAAGGATGCGCAATTGGATTTGACCCGTTACAAGCAGGCGCCGGATGCGTATACGATTCAGCAGATCGAGGCGCAGCAAGCGCTGGTCGATCAGGATGCCGGAGCCGTCAAGAGCGATGAGGGGGCGATTTACAGCGCTCAGGTGCAGTTGGACTACTGCACGATTACCGCGCCGGTGACGGGTTTGGCGGGAATTCGCCTGGTGGATGAGGGGAACATCGTTCATACCTCCGATTCGAGCGGGATGGTAGTGATTACCCAGTTGCAGCCGATCACGGTGATTTTCCCGATTCAGCATGCATGCATTTCAGATGTGCTGACGTCTTCGGGCCGGGTTCCGCCGCTGGAGGCGACCGCGTTCGATGGCGATCGGGAGATTGCCAAGGGGAAGCTGGTGGCGGTCGACAGCCAGGTGGATACGACCACCGGCACCGTGAAGCTGAGAGCGCAGTTCGATAACGAGAAGCTCGAGCTGTTTCCGAATCAGCTTTTGAAGGTAAGGCTGTTGGTGAAGACTTTGAGGCATGTAGTGCTGATTCCAACGGAAGCGGTGCAGACCGGGCCGGATTTTACGTTTGTCTACGCGGTGAAATCGGACAACACCGTTGAGGTGCGCACGATCAAGCCGGGGCAGAGCCAGATCGTTGACGGGCAGGACATGACCGCGATCGACGAGGGCCTGTCGGCAGGTGAAACGGTGGTCACCAACGGAGTGGACAAGCTTCAGGCGGGTACGAAGGTGGATCCGACGCGCGGGGGCACGACGAGGCCGACGACGCGATCCGGCACCACGCGCCCCGGCGGGCATATCCGCCGGTCGCTGACCAACGATTCAGATCAGCCGGCTACTCCTGTGAGGAATGGCGAATGAGCCCGTCCAGGCCATTTATTCTGCGGCCTGTAGCGACCTCACTACTAATGACCGGCATCCTGCTGGTCGGCGTTGTCGCGTACCGGCAGTTGCCGGTGTCGGCATTGCCCGAGGTGGATTATCCCACCATCCAGGTGGTGACGTTTTATCCGGGGGCCAGTCCGGACGTCATGGCGTCATCGGTGACGGCGCCGCTGGAACGGCAGTTCGGGCAGGTGCCCGGACTCAACCAGATGACCTCCACCAGCAGCCAGGGAAGCTCGCTGATAACGCTTCAATTCACCCTGGAACTGAACATCGACGTGGCCGAGCAGGAGGTTCAGGCGGCAATCAACGCGGCGACGACTTATCTGCCGCGCGGTCTGCCCAATCCACCGATCTACAGCAAGGTCAACCCGGCGGATACGCCGATCCTGACGCTGGCGCTGACCAGCGACACGATGCCGCTGTCCAAGGTGGAGGATTTGGCCGACAGCCGGCTGGCGGAGAAGATTTCGCAATTGCCGGGCGTGGGGCTGGTGAGCATCAGCGGGGGGCAAAAGCCGGCCGTGCGGATTCAGGCCAATCCAACGCTTCTCTCGGCGATGGGCCTGACGATGGAGGATCTGCGAACGATCATTCCGGCGCATAACGTCGATCAGGCCAAGGGCAGTTTCGACGGCCCGCATCAGGCGTACATGATCGGCGCCAATGACCAGATCAGTTCCGCCAAGGATTACGAGCCGATCATCGTGGCATACCGGAACGGCGCGCCGATTCGGCTGTCGGACGTGGCGGCGGTCGTCGACGGCGTCCAGGACGTGCGGGAGGCGGCGTGGATGAACCGCCAGCCCGCCGTGATTCTCAATATCCAGCGCCAGCCGGGGGCCAACATCATCTCCGTCGTCGATGGGATCAAAAAGCTCCTGCCGCAATTGAAGTCCTCCATGCCCGCGTCCGTGCAGATCACCAACCTAACGGACCGGACGGTGACGATCCGCGCCTCGGTGGCCGACGTGGAATTCGAGCTGGGGCTGACCGTCGTCCTGGTGGTGCTGGTGATCTTCGCGTTCCTCCGCAACCTGCGGGCGACGATCATTCCCAGCGTCGCGGTTCCGCTGTCCCTGGTAGGGACGTTCGGCGTGATGTACCTGCTCGGTTACAGCATCAACAACCTGACGCTCATGGCGCTGACCATCTCCACGGGGTTCGTGGTGGATGACGCCATCGTCATGATCGAAAACATCATCCGCTTCATCGAAGAGGGCGATTCACCGCTCCAGGCCGCGCTCAAAGGCTCCGACCAGATCGGGTTTACCATCATCTCGCTGAGCGTTTCGCTCATCGCGGCCCTGATCCCGCTGCTGTTCATGGGAGACATCGTCGGACGGCTGTTCCGTGAGTTCGCGGTGACGCTCAGCGTGACCATCGTCGTTTCGGCGATCGTTTCCCTGACGCTGACGCCGATGATGTGCGGCCTGCTCCTGCGCCATACGCCCGAGAGCGAGCAGGGATGGCTCTTCCGCAAATCCGAAAGCATCTACCGCGGCGTGATCGAATTCTACGGATTCACGCTGCAATGGGTGCTGCGGCATCAGATGGCGACGTTGCTGATCGCCGTGGCGACGCTGGGCGTGACGGTCTGGCTTTACATCCTCATCCCCAAGGGCTTTTTCCCCGTCCAGGACACCGGCGTGATTCTCGGCGTATCGGAAGCGGCGCAGACCGTTTCCTTCCCCGCCATGGCCAAGGCCCAGCAACAGATGGCCGACCTGATCCTTCAGGACCCGGCCGTCGATAGTTTGTCATCGTTCATCGGCATCGACGGAACCAACACGACCATCAACACCGGCCGGATTCAGATCAACCTCAAACCGATCGAGGAGCGGAAAATCAGCGCCAGCGACGTGATTCGGCGGTTGCAGCCGGTGCTGGATCGCGTGACGGGGATCACCCTTTACATGCAGCCGGTGCAGGATTTGACCGTCGAGGACCGGGTCAGCCGCACCCAATTCCAGTACACGCTGGAAGACCCGAACCCAGATGAACTGGCCCAATGGGTTCCGCGGTTCGTGGATGCGATGCGGCAGATTCCGGAGCTGCGCGACATCGCCACGGACCAGCAGAACATGGGCCTGTCCACGACGCTGGTGATCGACCGCGACGCCGCCAGCCGGCTGGGAATCACGGCTCAGGCACTGGATGACACGCTGTACGATGCGTTCGGCCAGCGGCAGATTTCAACGATCTTTACCCAGTTGAACCAGTATTACGTGGTGCTGGAAGTCGATCCGAAATATCAGCGGAATCCGCGGGATTTGCAGAATATTTACGTGCATGCGGCCAACGGAAACATGGTGCCGCTGGCGCAGT
>JBEKXM010000074.1:0-11930 GCA_049512115.1 Tepidisphaeraceae bacterium
GAATTGTCTTGGGGCAACAGGCGAAGATGCCGTCCGACCGTCTCCCGGTGTACCCCGAGATGTCGGGCAATGTGCCGGTTGGACCAGCCGCCTCGCGCAAGTGCCAGAATCGCTTGTACTTCGGCCATCTTGAGTTGATTTGCCATCGCACCGTCCGCTTCCGGCGAGAGCCGAAAGCCAACCGTAACGGGCAAATCTCCAGTTCCTCAAAAAGGCCGGTTTAGCCCGCCGGCGCAGTTCGTTCGCCAGTGGGCGCGTCTGCAAAATGCTGGACCAAAAGAATTCAATTTGCCAATGCGTAACAATGCGTAAACAATTCACGTCACCTTCAGTCATTAACGCCTTCAATCGCCGTATGAGGTTCGTATACGCTCAGAACACTCGCCATACTAAGTTCGAAGACACTCTCCCTTCCGTCTCTGCTCCACGATGTAGTTTGAACCACACCCTTGCCAACAAGCATATCCCTGGACACTGCGCGGCTCAAAAACAGTCGGCACAGTCCAGTGCCATTTGCTTCGATTCGGCCTGTTTTCAGTACGCCTGATACAATATCACCTTCGATATTTAGGGTGCAGGGGATAAATAATCCCTCAGTGACGCCTGCGGACTCAGCTGCATCAAGGAAAAGGCGAACAATCCGAGCATGATAACGAAGACCCGTGGTCGAGTGTGTAATCAAATCTTCCAGAGCTCGCACAGTTGGAAGCTCACCGAGACGTTGGAATCTATACATTACGGCAACATCGACTGCAGACGGGTCCAACGTTGCGCTCGTAGATATGAACTTCTCCGTCAAATCCTCATCAGCGCGACAGCTAAAGAGCACCTCCGTGCAATTCTCTGCCGCCTTTCGCACAATTTGAAGCCAATACGTTTGCTGAGTCGGATCGCCATTTGGCGTGCCACCAATGTACGTCGCGCCAAAACGCATGAACGAACATGGAGTGCCCCTGGAATTCGCGAGAGTTCCTCCCCATGTAACATCGAAGGGCAGGTCATCGACTCGTCCGGAACCAAGAAGCACAGCTCTACCAAGAGTTCCCGAAGAATGCGCGCGGGTGCTTGCACCGTCGACGGACTTGACAAATAGAATCATATCCCTAACACCACAACTGATAGCTGATCCTGGGTTAATATCCATAGCGGCGCCGCAAAGTCCTATTTAAGCTTCAGACCAAAATCCTCGGACAGCCAAATTGCTACATCTGCTTCGTATTTTGCTCGCTCGTAATCAGTAATGGCGACCTGACTTCCCCACGTACCGTCCCGAATGAACTGCGCAGCATGCAGCAGCTCTTCTAATACGGTGCCGCCGTCGGCATTAACCGTAACAAGGATGGCTTTCAGGCTCCTGGTGCAGCGCGCGTCAAATACTGAGTTAAGCGGAACGGTCGCCAGGCGCGCACCACCGTTGTACCGGTACCAGTCATAATAGTCCTTGATAGAAGTTTTAATCCAGCTCAAATGCTCAGCCTCAGAAAGGCCCTTCCAGGCCGGGACAAGGGCGTATCGCTTGCCAACTATCGAGTTGACGAAAGTCCCACCTATTCTTATCCCATCGCCGACGGTCTCGACTAATGCACCTCCAAATGCATCGAACGCGGCAAACCCGACATTCAAAAACCCGCCCCTGGTGTTGCCATGTGAAAAGTCGTAGGCCGCCTGTAGCAACGGTCCGGCGATGGGCACGAGAGTTAGTACGAATGGCGGAGGATTTTGGAACGGATTCCACGCGGGCGTGCTTCCCCCGTTACCCCATGTGTCCAGCGCGGCGAAGATCGCGTCGAATCCAGGGATAAATCCAGACAAATCGAAGTCGTGTCCGCTTGGATCGATATTCGTTACGGGGTCAGCCCCGGCATAGAGGTATTTGTGGAGCGAAATCGGATCGGAATTGGTTCCGTAGCCGCCGCCATCCGCCTGTGTAAACCAGAACCCATTCCGCCAGCGGGCGAGTTGATACGTCCAGCCGCTGCCCGGATCGTAGAAGCCGTCGCCGCCGAACAGCCAGGTGGTGTCCGCTGTTGCAGCGTTGAAATCCAGCGCCGTGCCGAAGGCGTCGTAGTCGAAGACCTGTCCGGAGACGACCGATCCGCTGGTATTGACCAGCGCCCGCGTCGATCCGTGGCCATCGGTCAGCAGGTACGCCATCCCGTTGACTGAGTCGCTTTGCGCGACGACGGATAGGCCCAGCACATAATCCCGCGTCGAGTTCTGAACCGTATAGCTCATCCCATCTTCCGACGCCGTGGTGGTCGTAATTTGCTCTTCGATGGCTTTGGTGTAACCCGTCGGGTTGTACGGGTCATTCAAATAGGCAATGCTCGTGGAATTGTCCGGAACATTGTAATCGCCGTTGCCGGTGTCGGCATACGTCGTGCTTTCGGACTGCAAGGTGCCGGCGTAGTCGTAGACATAGTTCGTGACCGAGTACAAGTACATGTACGTGTACTGCGTGTCCACAGTCATGTGGTTCTGGAGGTCGTAACTGTAAAAATCCTCTTGGGGATTGCCGTTGGCGTCAATCGGTATCTTCGACTGAAGATTCCCGCTGGCGTCGTAGGAGTAGAAGGTTTGGTAATCCTGCGTTGGATTCGAGTACGCGCCGGTTTCGGTCAGAAGCTGATCGTCGTGGTTGTAGGTATAGACGACCGTGCCGTTGTTCCAGCTGTTGGTCGAGCCGGTGATGGTTTCCTTGGTGCGGTTGTTGTCCAGGTCGTAGGTGAACTGGTCATCGTACGCCGCCGGCACGCCGGCGCCGCTGCCGGAAAGCACCGTGAGCGACTCGCCGGTCAAACGGTTTTCGTTGTCGTAGATCCACTGGTACTCAATCTGCGAGGTCGTCGAGCCGATCGAGTTGTACCGCGTGTCGATCTCGTCTTTGCGCTGGCCGTTGTCGTAATAGGCGTAGGCTTGAGTAAAGAGAGTCGTGCTGGGTCCCTGCCTGACCGTTTCGTTCGTCAGGCGGTTCAGATCGTCGTAGGTGTAGATCGTCGTCATGCCGTTGGGATCGGATTCGCAGATCAGATTACCCGCGGGATCGTAGGTGTAAAGAGTCGTTGCCGAGTCGCCGTTATATCCGGTGATGATGCCGCCATTGGCGTCGTAATCCGTCCCCGTCGCGGCGACAGCCTGCCCATTCAGCTTTACCTGGGTCACGCTTGCCAGTCGTCCCTGGGCGTCATAGCCATAGACCACATCGGTCGTGGCATTGGCGTGGACGGCGCCCGTCCAGGTTTCGAGCAGATCACCAGTGGCTGGATCGTTAATGTAGTGGATCGTGCCTACGTCAGTGCTGATGCTGGCAACTTTGCCGGTAATTGGATCGTAGGAATAGGTGGTTCCGGAGCCATAATTGTACCCGCCGACCCTGGGATTCTGATTCCCCCACAGGCTGATTTGTGTTCCACTCCAAGTTTGATAACCAGACGGCAGATTGGCGGCTGCGGCGCGCTTGGTGGCGAGGTTGGCCGGCGTCGCGGACCGATGACACGAGTGACGCCATTTCCATTATTGAAATCACGCGCGACGGTGGACATCGTGTCCGCCAACGCCTGATGTTCATCCTCCGCGATTGGATTATCTGCGTCGCCGCCGGCGGAGAACTCCCAATCCAGCCATCGCGATCACCCCCGCACTCGCCGGCTCGGGCACGTACGCCAAACTGATGCCGTTGGCCGCGGCGTAGGCGTCGAGGGCCGCAACATCGCCGCCCGACACGGCCGCGCCGCTCACGCTCTGGTTGAAGTTCGCCGCCAGGTCCGTGAAGTCGGCGGCGTTGACCAGGCCGTCATAATTGAAATCCCCCTGGTCCCAGCCGGTGACCGGCTGGTTGAAGTTCGCCGCCAGGATCGTGAAGTCGGCGGCGTTCACCAGGCCGTCAAGATTCGCGTCGCCGAGCAGGGTGTACGCCACTTCGATCTGGCCCGAGGACAGGCCGGAAACTTTGCCGTCCGCCCCGTCGGCGTAGCCGACGCCGTAGGACAGGCCATTGGTTTTGGTTTGCGCCGCCGTGGAAATAACCCCTGGGCCGTTCCACCCGCCGCCGTTGTAGCCGGACTTGATGTACCCGGCGATGGTCGAGAACGGATCGGTGGCGCCGTAGGTGATGATGATGTGGTTGTTGTTCAAATCGAACTGGCCGCTACCGGTAATCGAAAGAGACGTAACGTCGATGGGGCTGGTGGGAGCGGGGCCGTTGCCGCCCGAGGTGCCGGTGGCCAGTTTCAGCTCACCGCCTGTGATCGTAACGGGGCCGGTTGCCAGCGCGCTGGTCGTCGAGGAACCCGCTGGTTCAATGAGCAGTAGACCAGCGTTGACAATCGTTCCGCCGCTGTAGGTATTCGCGCCGCTCAGGGCCAAGGTGCCGGGCCCGTTCTGTTGCAGAACTCCGCCGGTGCCGGAGATACTTCCGGCAAAAGTCGTCGATGCATTCACGCCGCCGACGATGAGCGCGCCGCTGCCCAGTTGCACGCTGCTGCCGGCAACGCCCGCCAGCGAGCCGATCGATTGCGTTTGACCGTTGAGATTCAGCGCCGCGCCGCTGGCGGTGATGTTGACGGGAGTGGTCGTCGGCAGCGGTGAGCCGCCGGTGACGGCGGTGTAAAGCCCGGCCACTTGAGCGGCGGACAGGGCGGTGTTGTAAAAGTTGATGCCGCTAAGTGAGCCGGACGTTGGCACCTCGCCATCGACAGTGGTGGGGGCAAAACCAATGCGCACGACTGATCCGGTGTCGGTGTTGAGGAACTGATTCTGATCGAGCGCATCGGCGATGCCGTCGACATAGATGTTCTTGACGCCGCCGGCGTCGGTGTACGTCACCAGATGCCAGGCGCCGTCGGTAACCGAGGTTGTACCTGCGACCCATCCACCGCCCCAGCGGACGGCGTCGGGTATTCCGCCCGAGCCGCTGTTGTTTCCGTTGCCGAGGTAAAAGGTGGAGTAGCCGGAGTTCCAGCCGCTTCCGTTGCCTTTGTCCAAGATGGTGGCTCCGCTTTGGGTCGTCTTGATCCAGGCCGAAACGGTCCAGTTGGCGCTGCTGCTCAGGTCCGTGATGCCGGAATTGATGTCGACGGTGGTACCATTACCTTTGAGCACCAGGGCCCCCATACCGGCGGCTGGCCCGCCGGTCGTGCTGATGAAACCGGTGCCGCCGTTGGGGTTGAGCGTACCGTTCATGCCCGCGCCTCCGGAACCGTCGTTGATAACGGTATTGCCCAACAGATGGCTAAAGCTGTAGCTTGCGATCGGAGTAGCCGCCGTGACGGTGGTGGGGCTGCTCAATTGCAGCGTACCCCCGCTGATCGTGGTCGGACCCGTATAGGTGTTGGCGCCGCTGAGGGTCAGCGTTCCAGTCCCGCTCTTGGTCAGCCCCGCTTGGCCAGTGCCGCTGACATTGCCGGCGAAGCTGGTGCTGGCCGATGAGGAAACGGCGAGCTGTCCACCACTGCCCAGCTTGATCGCAGACCCGCCCGGACCGCTAAGTGAACCTATCGTCTGGCTCACGCCATTGAGATCCAACGTCGCGCCGGCGGCGATGCTCACATCGGTCGCGGTCGGCAAGACAGACGTGATAGGCCCGCCACTATAGAGCTGCGCGACCTGGCTGGCCGACAGCGCGGAGCTGAAGATCTTGATCCCGCTGAGCGAGCCGTTGGTTGCCACCTCACCATCGGTTTCGCCGGCGGGCGCAAAGCCGATGCGAATCTTCGAGCCGGTGTCGGCGTTGACGAACTGGTTCTGGCTTAGCGACGAGAGGACTCCGTCGACATAGACCGCTTTGGTGCCGGCGGCGTCAGTGTAGGTGACCTGATGCCAGCTGCCGTTGTTGACGGCGGTGGAACCCGCAACCCATCCGCCGCCCCAGCGGACAGCGTCGGGCAAGCTGCCCGAGCCGCCATTGCTTCCGGTGCCGAGATAGAACGTGGAGTAACCTGAGTTCCAATTTGTGCCGTCGCCCTTGTTGAAGATGGTTGCGCCGGCCTGGGTGGTCTTGATCCAGGCCGAGACAGTCCAAGTTCCACTGCCACCGAGATCGGTGACGCCGGAGTTGACGTCGACAGTCGTGCCGGTGCCGTTGAGGACGAGAGCGCCGAGGCCGGCGATGGGTCCGCCGCTGGTGCTGATCGAACCGCTGCCTCCGTTGGCGTTGAGCGTGCCATTCATCGCGGCGCCCCCGGTGCCATCGTTGACGACAGTGGTACCGCTGACGTTGGCAAAGGTGTAGCTGGCGGCGGGAGCGGCCGCGGCGAGGCGCAGCGTGCCGGCACTGATGACGGTTGGGCCGCCGTAGGTATTCACGCCGGACAGCGTGAGCACGTAGGGGCCGGCTTTCGTGAGCGAGCCGCTGCCACCGATAGCCGCGGAAATGTTGATGTTGCCCTGGGCGGCATCGATCGTCGGGGACTGCGAGAGCGTGACCTTCCCCGCGAGTTGGAATAAGTCGCTGGCGGTACTGGCCTGACGGACATAGCCGCCGTCGAGAATCAGGTTCTTGAACGTCACCACGCTGGCGGTGCCATTTCCATTGAACTGCAGGCCGCCGTTTGCACCGTTGGTGTTATTGACGGTGAGGGAATCGCCGGCGAACGTCCAACTCGGCGACCCCGCTGGTGTGCGGAGCAAGTAGTTGCCCGTGGAGTAGGTAGTCCCAGCCTGCGGGAAATGGCCGTCGCTCCAGCCCCATGGATAATTGAAACCCGAGGTGCCCGCGGCGTCGCTGGCAGTCATGGTAACAGCGGTAGCCGACGATGGCCGAGCGAATGACCCGATTCCGAAGTCCTCCCGCAGGGCATACACCATGGCGATATGACGCGCGTCGTTGATCGGGCTCGACTCGTTGTCGTAATTTTCCCCGTAAGGCCAGTAGTGCTGGCTATCGCCGCTGAGTACGGCCCCAAGCCCGTCAAATTGCTGGAGTATTGCAGTGGCGTAGGGACCAGTCCAGTAGTTGCTGTAGGTACCGGTCCCCAGCCAGTGGGATGATTCATGCAGAAGGACCCTCACGTTGGGATAAGTCCCGCCAATACCGATGCTGCCCCCATAGGGCCCGTAGCCCGACTGCGCCGTTGGAATGCCTGAATCGTAGTAAACGTAGATATTGCCGCTGTTATTGGTGGTAAAATCGCCGTAGGCGTTGTATTCGTTGACCACCGTCTGCATGTTCGCCACGGCGGCGTTGTACCAGCCGGCAGGCCACGGGTTACCCGCGTCCACGTTGAACGTAAGACCTGCTCGACAGACAGTTGCTGAGACTGAGAGCGGTACCGCGGCAAGCGCGTATCTCTTAAGCTTCCGCATAAAGAGCACGTTCCTTTCTCCGGGCCCATCAAGCTACATCGCACACCTAATTAACCATATTATTTTCAGTTTGCAAGAAATAACCTCGAGGTGTCGAAAGCATGTTGAAGCCGCTATGAGGTAGAACCGCTACCATGACGAAATCCTGCTTTTCTGAGCGTTCGGGGCGTGCTTGTGCATTTCTGTTGTTGCTGTTCGTTTGTCCGCACTCCCGCTACGGCACAGTTGACGAAAGTTACCTGGATCGCCAGCACGGAATGCGGATAGATGACGCTTTCGTTGGTGAACTGCCCGTAGTTGTCCGTCAATCCACCCGAACTTGTGGCGCTGAAGCTGGGATCGGTGCCGTTCCAGGCAACCGCCAAAGCCGACCGCTGTGTCAAACCGCCCAGCCCCAAGACGGCGGTGGTCACCGCCAATCCGATCCTCTTGCGGGCGAGCTTCCCAACGGCGGTCCCGCGTTTCGCATTTCGCATCTTTTCTCCGCAGCCAAAGGAAGGAGTCTCGCTGGCGATACCCGCTGGCGAAATAGGGGGCGCGGGAGTTAGTATAGCAAACGGCACGGCAATGCGCCTTTAAGAATTGCGACATTTGCCTTAATTTTCAGGCTGGATGAGGTCGTTGGAGTTGAGTTTATCGTTTCTTCCACTCAACCGCGGCTCACGACGAGGAGTGAATCATCGCCCGGCTAATCCATCGCGTCGCAGGCGAAGCGGCTAAACGGGAGAAGGCGGGGGAGACCTTTTGGCGCGGGTTGGCTTCCTTCGGGGAAGCAGGGCGACGGCGAGGACGGCAATTAGGGATGAGCTGGCCGGCTCGGGGACGTTTGCCAAGCTGATGCCGTTGGCCGCGGCGAAGGCGTCCAAGGCCGCAATGTCGCCGGCCGGCCCATCATCGGGGCCCAGGTCAGGCTCGGTCGGAGGTTCGAATCGGGGGCTCGTTACGTTACTCGTCGCATCGTAAAAGTGGCGTTTTGGGCGTGCCTCCAGCGGGTGAAGAAAAGTCACGGTGCACCCTGATCATTGGCGGCGGGATGGGTGGCTGCGACGGCGGCCTTCTGCTTGCGGTCGTACTCGGCCCAGAACTCCTCGGCGGTTTGGTTGGGGCTGCTGCCGTCGAATTTGTATCCAAGCCGCGCGAGATTAGGAAGCTTGCGAAGGAACTCGATGTTCTTCGCGCCGGGCGGGAGGATCACACTTTCCAGCGTCGTCATCTCCGCAAGCGGCGACAGGTCCGCAATCTGCTTGCAGTCGGGCATGTTCAAGGCGCGCAGCGGCATGCCGACCAGCGGCGTCAGGTCACGCACGTTGCTCCCACTGATGGTCAGGTTAGTGATGGGCATCCCCTGGATCGGGCTCAGGTCCGATACCTTGGTGCCCGAGATTCTGAGGAACGTCAGCTTCATGCCGCGCAGCGGCGACAGGTCGGTCACGGGGGGGTGCGCAATCGAGAGCCGGGTGATCCGCGCGCCCTTGAGCATCGAGAGGTCTGCGATGGGCTGATTGTCGAGGATCAGTTCCCAGGAGCCGTCTTTCAGGCGGCGAGTCTTGGGGGCGATATTGGGCTTGCGGAGCGCGATAAGCCATGCGTCGTCCTGAGCAGGTTTGACGGAGGCCCAGAACTGGTCAGCGGTCATGTCCGGGTCGCCGCTGCTCTGGACGGTGTAGGAGATCTTTATCAGGTTTGGCAGCGCATGCACCGATTCGATATCCCGCGGTTCCTGGGGCAGCACCAGCGACTTGATCGTCGGGCACTTCAGTAATGGCGAGAGGTCAGTGACCTTGGTGCCGACGAGTGAGACGGTCTCCAGCGGCATGCCGGCCACAACGGAAACGTCCGCCACCGCCGTCCGCGCCACCATGAGGGTGCGCAGCTTCATCCCCTTGACGACCGAGAGGTTGGCCAGTGCGGTATCAGACGCGTCGAACACCTCCAGCTTCACGCATCCGGCAACGGGGGAAAAATCGACGACCTTGGTCCTCCCCAAGCGCAATTCACGCATCGAATCCCGCAGCACCGGCGAGCGGAGCGGCGACAAGTCTGTCACCCTGGTTTCCCCCAGGCTTAGGCCCCGGAGGGGAAGGTTTGTCAGCGGGCTCAGGTCGGTCACTCCGGCCTGATTGAGGTCCAGTCGGCGGACGTTTGATCCCTTGAAGATGGAGCAGTCGGTGAAGTTCGGGTCGTGCACCGTCACGTCGTAGAAGCCGTCCGGCATTTGCCCGATACCGAAGGTGATGCCCGCCGCCTCCAGCTTCCGCGCCCAGCGCAGGCCGTCCCAGGTCTTCCAGAACTCCTCGGCTGTGCACACGGGCCCAGTGTCCTCGTCCCATGTGAAGGCGAGTCTTTTAAGGTTCGGCAGCTTGCGCAGTGGCTCGAGGTTAGCGGCGTGGATTGGAAGTGCTATCGTGCGAAGGGTGCGAATATTCGCCAAAGGTGTGAGGTCCTTGAGCTGATCACACAGACGCAGGTCGATTACCTCCAGCGGCATGTCCCGCAGGACCGAGAGGTCGCTCACTTGCATGCAGTGAAGCCATAGCGACTGGAGCTTCAATCCGCGAAGCGAGCCCAGATCCTTGATCGAATTGTTACTGAGGGCAAGCCTTTTCAGAGGCAGCTCTTTGAGCGGCCCCAGATCGGACACTTCGTTGTCGTTGTGTATGTTGAGGTGGCTGATAGCGGCTCCGGCAAGGATGGATAGATCACGGAGTGGCTGGTTGTCGCAGACGAGGTACCAGGTCCCATCGTCGTACCGCTGGCACGTGAAGGCGATTCCGGCTTTACGGAGGCGCAACGCCCAGGCGTAATCGCGGTCCCAGTTCTTGCAGAATTCGTCCACGGGCGGTATGTTTTCGACCGACAGATTGAGCGTGACCCGGGCGGCGAGCCTCTTGAGCGACGGGTGGTTGCGCAGACCCTCGACGGCGGCGAATTCCTCGACGGGCAGGTCGGACAGGCGCTCCGGCAGCATGAGCACCTCCAGCGTGCGGATGTCCGACAGCGCCGCCACGTTGCGCAGATCGGTACTGCGCCACAGCAGAAGTTGCTTGAGCGGCGCCCCCTTGAGCCAAGACAGGTCACCGACGCGCATACCCATTACCCAGAAGGTCTCCAGCGGCATACCCTTGAGCGGCGTGAAATCCTGCACGCCGGTGTAACTCACGTCCAGGACCTTGATGGGCATGCCCGCCAGCGGCGACAGATCGGTCACGCCGCTTTGCTCCATTCTCAGTTGCTCCAGCGGCATCCCGCGCAGCGGCTCCAGGCTAGTCACCGGGCAGGTCTGCATCTCCAGCCAATTCAAACGCAACCCCGCCAGCGGCGAGAGGTCCGACACGGTCGTGTTGGTGATGAACAGCTTCTGGAGCGAGCTCATCCCGCGGAGCGGTTCCAGGCTGGTCACGCCGGTATCCGCGACACTCATCTTCGTCAGCGGCATCCCGCGCAGCGGCGAGAGGTCGGTGACCTTCTTGCAGTTGGGGATGTTCAGCGTGCCCAGCGGCATGCCCGACAGCGGCGAGAGGTCGGCGATCTGCGTCTCGCCGAGGTTCAGGTCCAGCAGGCCGTCGTCACGGACGGTGAGCCGCTTCTCAAGTGGCGTGTCCGTCCCGTTGGGCAGGTCTTTGAGCCGTTCGAGCCAGTAGTTCACGATGTACTTCTTCTCATCACCCAGCGCGCGGGCGACCGGCATCAGTTCGGCGGCGGAACGCTCGTCCTTGACCATCTGCGCATTGAGCTTGCTTAGACTCTCGCGGGTGAGCTTGCCATCGGGTGTTTTCGGGGCGCCGGAAAGTTGGTCGCACAGCTCGGCGTTGGCTTTGGCCCGGGCATCGTCGGGCTTAAGCTTCAGGGCGGCGCGGTACACAGCCCCCGCGTCGGCCAGTCGGAGCTGCGACTCCAGTAGGTCCGCTTTTGCCAGCAGATAGTCGGGCATGTCGGGGCGCAACGTCGCCGCGTAGTCCAGTTTGCCGATCGCGTCGTCGAACTTCTCCTGCGCCGCCAGTGCTCGAGCCTCGGCCGCGTACGCCGGCGCGGCGGCGCGCAGGTCATCCAGCGCCGCCGTCGCCCGCGCCGCCTCACGTTCCGCTCGCCGCGCCTCCCACAGACTCGCCGCCAGGCCGATCAGCAGCGCCAACATCACGCACGCGACCGCCGCGCACGCCAGCTTATTTCGCCGCACCAGCTTTTGGAAC
The DNA here is from genome assembly GCA_049512115.1 of Tepidisphaeraceae bacterium. Classification (GTDB taxonomy): domain Bacteria; phylum Planctomycetota; class Phycisphaerae; order Tepidisphaerales; family Tepidisphaeraceae; genus PALSA-1353. The sequence continues at coordinate 11,493 of JBEKXM010000074.1, forward strand.
TTGTAGAAATGCCCCGGCGGACTGGCCGACACCGCTTCATCCTGAAGGTGCCGCTGGATGTCCATCGCCAGACCGTTGGCCGTCTCGTACCGCCGCGTGCGGTCTTTCTCCAAGCACTTCATGACGATCCAATCGAGATCACCTGCGATCATTTTCTGAAGCCGTCGCGGCTCGGTGTGCCGCTTGGCCGAGATCGTCCCCATATCCTGGCGCGACTGGGTCAACCGCGTGCTGGGTTTGGGCGGATCGACCTCGCGAATCGTCTTGAGCATTTCGGCATAGCCCAGCGAACGGAGCTTTTTGCCGTCCATCGGCGTCGAGCCGGTGAGCAGTTCGTAAAGAAGAACACCCAGCGAGTAGATGTCGCTGCGCGTGTCGGTGCCCAGCGCGTCCATTTCCGCCTGCTCGGGACTCATGTATTCCAGTGTGCCGACGACG